>JAGVJQ010000098.1 GCA_020051015.1 Gammaproteobacteria bacterium | reverse complement strand
TCTAATCCACCCTACATAAAATGAAGTTCTTATCTCATATTTACCGCGAAGCAATTGGGCTACTGAGATAGAGCACACATCAATGCGCAGCAATGTGATGCGATCTTGCAGCAACAGGATGCTTAACATCAGTAATAAGTTTGTCAGTCATAGGAAGTTTCGAATTTGATATCTTGAACGTGGTTTTAAACTGCTCTTGCAATGTCTCAATATCATCCACTAAGTGCGGTATTGACGATGTTTTTATTTGTGCCAATATCTTAATAAGTTCATGAGTAATATCATGACGACCACGAACTATTCTCATCCACGTTGGCATTTCAGCATTTTTCTCACAAAAAATTTGAAGCATATTTAGTTTATCTAAAGGAGTGGTATTTTTACCATACGCACCTAACACATCACGCATAAATTGAATGCTGTTTGGTACTCCACCGAAGCGGCTTGTTTTTTGCCAAGGTAATTCAATCAAAACGGTGCTTATTTTTTTATAGAGTGGTTCAATAAATGCTGCGTTATCAAGCATAAGATTAGGTGTATTAACTGATTTAAAAAAGCTTTGCTTCGCTTTCGTATCGTGCACATGATAATTCGCATCTTTCTTACTGCTATTAGCCACGATTAACAACTCATTTTTAGCTTCAGCAATAGTTTTTCTTTCATCGGGGATAGTATTTAATAATTCTTGTGTGGCTTTAATAATTTTTCCTAAGTGAGGCGCACTAATTTTTTCTTTCATTTCAGCGCTTATTTGTGCCACAAAATTTTCTTTATTATTGATCGCGATACATTGAATTTTTTGCAAAGGCACACCAAATAACTGCGCAAGAATAATGCCAACAGAGTAGTTATCACTCTTGATATGTGATTCCTTATTGATAACTTCTGGCGCAAGATAGGTGGGAAGCGATGGAATCTCGGATAAATCATGATCATTATTTTGAGCATGATGATAATTTAAGATGGTAATTCGTCTTTTTTTATCATCATAAAACATATTATGTGGACTTAAATGTAAATGACGTACCCCCATTGCTTGCAATGTTTCAACTTCGTCAAGTAAGCTTAAGGCAATTTGAAGTCTTTTCTCAATGTCATATGACTTTAACTCTTTTAAGATATTCGCTAATAGTTTCCCTGCAGGTAATGGTGTACTAACAATGTTTCCTACATTTGCGCCATCGATAATAGAAGTAAATTTAGTTTTAAAGGGATATAATAATTGAGTCATGGCAATATCACGTACTGCTCGTGACGCTCCATAGATTGGACGTAGTAATCTTTTTTTCGATTTGATGGATATTTTGCTAGTGTTATTTATACTCATAACAAATTCTACTTGACTAAATTCATGATCGGCACGCTGATAGATTTCATTATCTTCATTAGCATAAATATCAAATTTTGGAATACGCTCTTGTTCAGCAAGAAAATCTAAAGAGTTTTTCTTGTAGCGCCGATGAATCTTTCGATTGAGCTCAATTTGTTGGTTATTATTGAGTTTTATTATTTCATTTCTCATAGTAATTTTTCGTGGTGACGCTGCCAATTTGATAAAAAGAAATTGAAATTGACGCTGATATTTTCGTGGGGAGGCAAGCATGTCGCTTAACTTAATGACTTGTGCAGGCATGATTTTTCTCCTGGTTTTTATATGCGAATTCTGGAGGGTAATTTGTAAGATGAATTTGCTTAACTTAATTATAGAAGATTATTTTAAAAACATGGTCATTAATTTTTCATTTTATATTTGAAGCAATGAACATTCATTAATTTATAAGAAGAATTGTTGAACGTAAAATTTTATTTAGATTAAAAATAGGTTGATTGGAGCGGGTGATGGGAATCGAACCCACGCTATCAGCTTGGGAAGCTGAAGTTCTACCATTGAACTACACCCGCAATATGAATTTAAGTTTAACCTATCTTAGGGTCTGTTTACAATTCTACTATGCTGGGCATTAAGACTTGATTTTCTGTGTTCCGCTGCTCAAATACTACCATGTATGCTGCGCTGCGGTACTCGAAAATCAAGTCTTTCTGCCTCAGCCTAGCGAATTGTAAACAGACCCTAGTGTATTTTGACAAATAATCTAACCAAAACCCGAAATTGATGGCGTGCCATCTTTATTTTTTGGTTTAAATACCCACATCGAGACCATCGCTAATACACTAATTAAACAAAACATCGTACCCATTCCTAAACCATTGGTATTAGGTAAATGTGCACAAGCAATACCCGCGGCTGAAGCAACAACACCTTGGGCTAAACCAAATAAGGCAGCAGCCGTTCCCGCTGTCCCTGGAACCAATGTCACGGTACCCGCTTTACTCGTAGGAGACATCACACCATTGCCCATAAAATAAATTAATGACGGCAGTAAAACGATAAATACATTAAACCAAGTTGAGTTTGATCTAAATATCAGTGCAAATATCACCATTAATGCGCCACCGATACTTGAAATAATTAAACCTAATAATAACGTAAAATCGACGCTATATTTTTCCACGGTATGGACGGCAAGAAATTTTCCTGTAATTAAGCCCGCTACAGTTGCAAATGCAAAATAACCATAAATATGAGGAGGAATATGCATGGTATTAATAAACAAGAAGGGCGCGGTAGAATAATAAACAACGGTACCACTAAATGTTAAACTAAATGTCATGATGTAACGCCAGTATTCTGGCTCAATAATTAATAATGCGTAGTTTTTGGCAACTTGTCGAATGATTTGTGCTTTTGGTAATAATTGTTCATTCGTTTCTTTTAGACCATAAATGGTTTGTAAATATAATAATATTCCACTTACGGTTAAAAAATAAAAACTTGCATGCCAACCAAATGCTGATTGTAAGTGACCACCAATTGCCGTTGCCAATGCAGGTGCCCACATCGCAAAAGTGCTTAAATAAGCTAATGCTTTAGTTGATTCATCAGGACCATAAACATCACCGATCATCGCCCAACCCAATGCAGTCACGCAACCAATACCAAGGGCTTGCATCGAACGACCAATAATAAACGCCGTAATATCAGGTGCAAAAGCACATATCGCACTACCTAAAATAAAAACGGGTAAACTATATAAGATGATATGGCGTCGACCAAACATATCACTTAAAGGTGTAAAGAAAAAACGTGACACCCCCATACCCAAAAAATAAAAAGAAACGGTATATTTCAAATAACGATCTTGAGTATTCAATGCTATGGCAATGGCAGGCAATGACGGCAAGCATAAATCACGTGAAAATTTGGTGACATACCAATTTAGGATAATTGAAATATTGGTATTGAGTCGTTTAAAATTCATTGCTTACTTTTCCTTAATGCTGGCATGCCAGATTTCAAGTAATTCACTTTGTATTTTCTCAGTAATTTGTACCAATTTTGTAAAATGTTGTGCAATATGTTTCTGCATCAGTTTAGGATCACTATTTTGTAAACCAAGACGATGTCCACGACCTAATTGGCTAGCTGCACTTTCAGCAAAAGCGGTTTGTTCGCCTTCGTCAAAACATTTAGCCGGTTTGCGATTTAATGTTGGCACCTCTCGTCCCCAGTATTGAATACCATTTACGGTGGCAAAACTTTCGAGCCTGACACAGTCTGGGGCATACAACATAGCTGCTTTAACCATGCGCTCGCCTTGATGATGGCAAGGTGATTGATACCATGTATTGTGCGGCCAATCAGCATCGAGATAATTACGGGTTTCTTTAATATCCAGCATCACAGGCGCATTCACTTTATCGGGATGTAGTAGTAAATATAAATAGCGACGACGACCAAATGAACCTGCTGCACGAGCGACTTGTTTTAATTGGTAGTCAGCAAGTAAGGTAGGATTGGGTAAATGTATTTTATACTCATCAAGAACGGCATTGGCTATCGGATCATCAAGAGATAATTCCGCATGACGAAGTTTTTTTGCCCATTTATGATTACCATTTAAATAAAGATCGATATTGGATTCCCATTTTTTAGGATGAATAAATTCAAGTGGTGCAAAAGGACGATAGGCTAATTCAGGATGTTGAAAATGATAAGTGTAACTATCGTAAAAAACCTGCCAAACTGTTTTAGGAATAGGTTGCAAATGTGTTTCAGGATTACGTAAATTAATCGCTAATAAGACACACACTAAATCCCAAATATAGGGGCCGATATAAGCACGATCAAAATCAATAATGCCAAATCCATAGTTTGTTTTAGCATAATTATCAATATGCGGACTGCCATGTAATGACACAATCGGTACTTTATTGTGTGGAAATAATTGGGCTAAACGTGCCTGAATCGGTGTTTTGCTGCGGCGAAAAAATAAATACGGGCCGGTCTCTTTATCAGCTAGTTTGGCTTGGACACTGACAGGCTCATCTTCAATATAATGCCAAAAAAGCACACGAGGTGTGGTTTCATCCATGTTAATGATTATTCCTTTTAGCGCGATACTTTATTCATTGCCAATCCACCAACGGGGTGATGGGGTAATGGTTGTCCCAATTCGCGTGATGGTTTACCTTGTGCGAGATTTTGTTCAATAGTTTCCAAAGAAACCCCACTCGTTTCAGGCACAAAAGTATAAGTGAACAAGAAACATATCACACACATGCCAGCATATAACCATAACGTATAAGCTGGTCCAATCGCTTGAATAATACTAAGGAATGTCATGGTAACAATGAAGTTTGCCGCCCATTGTACAGCAGTCACAAAACTCATAGCTTGACTACGCACACTTAAGGGATATATTTCGGCGATAATTAACCAAAAAAGCGAACCCACACTTAAGCAATAACCCGCAATATAAAATACCAAACCACCTAACGCAAACCAACGTAACCAGCCGGCGTCAGTTTGGGCATGAAAGTGATAACCAACAAATAGTAAACTGATCCCGGCAATCGATGAGCCAATTAATAACAATTTGCGGCGACCAATTTTATCAACAATAAATACTCCAACAATACTCATGACGGTATTGACTAAACCCATGCCAAATGTAGCAAGAATTTGTGAGGAGGCATTTTGAAACCCGGCATGTTGGAAAATGGTAGGGCCATAGTACATCACCGTATTGATGCCAACGGCTTGTTGTAAAATTCCCAAACCCAAACCGATAATTAATACGGGTCTTACTTGCTTAGAAAATAAAAATCCCCAATGGGCTTTTTTTAGTGAAAAACTATCGCGAATGGCTTGTAATTCTTCTTCTACATTGTGTACGGCACGGATTTTTTGCAGCGTAGCGCGCGCTTTATCAGTTGCACCTTTTAATACCAACCACCTTGGTGTGCTAGGCGAAAATAACATACCGATTAAAAGCAAGGTGGCGGGAATTAATCCCATTGCAAACATGTAACGCCATGCGCCAGTATTGGAAAAATAATAATCTACTAAAAATGCTGCGGCTTGCCCACTGGTAATGGTAATAGCATTTAATAGGACTAAAGCACCACGGTGTTTAGCTGGCGCCATTTCTGAGATAAACAAAGGTACCGTATAAGAGGAAACCCCAATTGCCAAACCAATAATTAATCGTCCAGCAATAATGCAAAATAGATTAAAAGCAAATGTAGCGAGCAAGGTACCAATAATAAATGCAATGGCAGCAAACATTAACATAGCGCGGCGACCAAAAAAGTCAGCTAAGCGACCGCTAAATAATGAGCTGAGTAATGCGCCAACAACAACGCTACTAACCATGACTTCTTTTAAAAAAGTGGTTAGTGGAAATGTATTTTGAATAAATAACAAAGCACCAGCAATAACGCCCGTATCAAAACCAAACAATAAACCACCTAACGCGCCTATCATAGCGATAAAATAAATGAAGTAAGAGTTCTGTTTGAATGTCTTATTGGTAGTCATCTTAAATTTATTCCACCCTACGAATTTCTAATTTTAAAGTGACGATGGTTCATGCCTTAGACTGCAGAGTATATGCCAAGTTAAGGTAACGGCCAACCCTATCGGCAAAAATGATTTGTAAATTTTTTGTAACATGGCAAAAAAGCAAGACCTGATGATTTATTTAGCATAATTTATCAGTTAACTATCAATTTCTATTGACCTTTGCAAAAAATACAAGATAATAGGAATCGTGCCGAAACTTTGGCATCTTAAGGTCTTAGGCAGTGAAACAATGTGCGTGTAGTAAACATCGGGTCTGTGTAGAATTGTAAACAGGCTCTAATCTGCACGTATCTGATGGAATGGGATATAAGGCTACTTGGAGAGCCATAACATGAAGACGGTAAAAACAGTTTTCTCGATCATAGCAACTCTGGCAGCATTCCCTGTTATGGCTGATGTGTACATGGGAACGGGTGCTGATCCTACCTGGTCACCACTTTATCCGACAGCAATTTCTGCTCCGCCAGTACCAGCCAATGCTTCGCCAGGGTCGACGACAGTGATGCCAACCACGTCGCAAACTTACCCAACAGCATCGGCATCACAGCCAACCCAATTTACGGCAACCTATTCGCCTTCAGCAAGTTCTTATTCGTCAACGAATTATGCTGGGACGGCACCGCCACCAACCCCATCCTTCACACCTTATGGTCAAGTACCTTGCCAAAGCCAACAAGTTGATATGGTATATGGTAAAGGACCGCTTGCGCCAACACCTTGTCCATCAGCGCAAAGTGTATTAGGTGTTCGACCCGTGACTTACCATGTTACAACGGGTTCATTAAAAGATAATGTACAGCGGATGGTAAACCAAAGTGGTTGGGGACAAATGATTTGGAATGTTCCCAATGATTATCGTTGGGTAGGTGATATTTCCATTACTGCCACCTCTATTCAAGGTGCCTTAAATCAATTACTCGCACCTTATCCGGTACAAGCTGTTTTTTATGATACAAATCGCATTGTGGACATTGAGCCACGGAGACAAGCCTGATGATTAAACGCTCTTATCTTACTAAAACAATAACTACATTGGTATTCGCCATCGGCTTGGCGGCTTGCCATAATTCACTATACGATGTATCAAAATCCAATACAGCTAATACTAAGAATCAAATTGAAGCAGCTGAACAGCAACAATACCCACGTCCATCTGCAGTGCTTGAAGAAAATCAACCTTATGTGGACGTCACGCCAATCAGTTTAAAGCACCCACCAGCTTGGTATAGTCGCTCTATCTCATTACATGGCAATAATTTACCATTTAATTTTTATGTATCACAAATCATCGCTGGTACAGGAATCTTGGTTAATTATGATAATACAGTCAAACAAAAAGAATTAATTTCGGTTGATTATAACGGCAATGCTAAAGGGGCATTAAATTACTTGGCCAATAAAGCCAATTACTTTTATCAATATGATGTTGGCGCAAACCAACTTAATTGGTCAACACTGCAAACCAAAATATTTGATGTTTCGTTTATGCCAGGTTCATCACAATATCAATTAGGCCAATCAGGTAGTAATGCTTTAGCTTCAGGTGGTGGTGGTAGTTCATCCAGTGGCGGCAGCTCTGGTGGCGGTACCACTGCGGCTGGTTATGATTTTAGCCAAGATTCACAATATAGTAATTTAACGGGCACATTATCTATCTGGCAAGATTTAACCACGACAATTAACAGTTTGCTTTCTAAAGAGGGTACTGCAACCGTTTCGCAAGCAACGACAACGGTGACCGTGCATGACCACCCAGAGAATATTCGAGCGGTAGGCGATTATATTAATAGAATGAATTCGGAAATGTCACGTCAAGTCCGTATTTATGTACAAGTACTGGCGGTACAATTAAGTAAGAATTATAACATGGGGATTGACTGGCAATTAGTCAAACAAAATGGATTAAATACATTTACTCTAAGTGGTAATCAAGCAACCAATGCTAATAATACCGGTGGTTTTTCTCCCGTCGGTATCGCGTGGGCAGCTGCTAACGATACGACTACAGGTAAAACGACCACATTTAATGGTACCAGTATGTTAATTCAAGCCTTACAACAACAAGGCGATGTCAGTAAAATTACTGAGCCAACGGTAACGACATTAAATAACCAAGTTGCAACTATATCACTGCAAGAGCAACAATCTTATATCAGTGGTTATAATAGCGGTACGGTTTCCAGTGGTGTGGCAACGTTAGCGACTCCAAACGTGAGCAATTTGGTTACTGGATTTAATTTATACTTATTGCCCAAGATTCAAGGTCAGAATATTTATCTACAAATTAGTACCGTATTATCTGACTTAGTGAGTTTGGTTACTTTTAATGCAACGACAGGTGAAACCAGTGGCTCAAGCAGTAGTAGCGGGAGTAGCGATAGTAGTACTACTACCGCGAGCAGTAGCACTACTACTGCGAGTAGTACGAGTGGTACAACCAGCAGTACTACCAGTTCAGCGGTGATTGAGCAGCCACAAAATGTGCAAGAACCATTAGTTGATTTACGTAGCTTTAATCAACGAACCATGATTCCTAATGGAGCAACGTTGATCTTGGCTGGATTTAAAGAAAGTAATAACTCGGCAGACCGTTCTAAGTTTTTAAATTCCACGCTGTTGGGTGGTTCTGGCGCAGAAACAGGCACTACTGAAGTGATCGTGTTGATTACGCCGGTTATTCTGTCGACTACAGGGAATAATCTCTACAATAATGGTGGAGTACAGTAACCAATGCCGCTTATTACGCGTGAAGATGGGGTATCGTTTGCAGTTTATACCTATCGCGAAACATTGAGTTCAAAAAATCTCTCAATGTTACGACGCGAGGCAATGATTATTTCACGTGAAAATGGCCAGTTTGCTCGATTTTTTCCACTGAGTGGTGGTGAGGTTGAAGCGGTTTTTTCACGTGATCAAGGCTATTTATTAGGCGAACTTATCTGGCAACATTTTGGCAATCCTATCGATTTAATTTATTGCGAAGCATTACCTGATGGCGAGAATGCTATCTTAGTCGTCGTTCGTGGTGGTAGTGTTTATCTTGATGCTGAATTACCCATTATTAATTTGGCGGATGAATTTATTTCACTTATTTCCGGTGAAAATCAATATCAAATTTATGTATATGGCAATGTACCATTAGCAGAATCTGCGACCGATGAAAAATTTGGATTTGATGAAATGTTGGTTGAATCCTTCATGGAATTGGACGCGCCAGTTTTTCCTACTATTGAAGTAGATGAAGCGTTTAAGTTACTGCCGATTGATGAGGCGCTGGCCGGTTTTAAAACACCAACATCAGCACCGGTTAAGGCCATTATTGCTGTTGTCATCATCGCTGCAGTTGGATATGTAGGATGGAAAATAGTAAGCCCTAAACCCGAACCTGTGGTAACCACGTCAGGAGGGGCGCCGATATTACAACCACCTCAACAAAATACAGCAAGTAATCCTTATGCGGCATATCAAGGACAATTAATATCTCCATCGCCTGGCGATATTATAATAACTGCCATGCAAGATGTGCAGTTATTGTTAACTATTCCAGGCTGGACTCCTTCGAATATGACGTATAAAGATAATGCATTGACATTTGATTTAAAGACGGCAGGCGGTGATCTTGGATTATTATTATCATGGGTACGCGATAATCAAGTTGAATTGCAAGCTGCAACCGGCAAAGCTGTACTTGTTTTTCCATTAGCATTACCCAATCGCGCAGCGCCGACAGTAATGTATAACCTGAGAGATACGGTGGCATCGTTATATGATACGCTTAAGCGAGTGATCCCTGATACTGCTCCAACATTAGGAACAACAGCCTCATTTGGGAACTTTCGTCAAACAACTTTGACTATATCTTTCTCAGGAGTTGCACCGGCAACATTAGTATTATTGGCAAAAGAGTTACAAACTTACCCGGTAGTGTTACAAACCTTTTCCCTATCAATTGATGAAGGTGTATTATCAGGTTCTATGGAATTGCAAATTTTAGGGGCGTGAATAGATGAGCTTAATGGATAATGTGAAACAACTTGATACCAAGCAAAAGGGAATGTTGGTTGCTACCATTGGCTGCTTGGGTTTAGTATTTTATTTAGCCTATACTACTTTTTTTGCATCCGATGGCGGACCTGCGCCTGCGCCTGTACAACAGAGTAGTCCACCACCGACGATGGCAACGGCATCGGCACCACCTTCAGTGACCTCAGCGCCACAGCCGATCATGACACCAACTAGTGATACGACGGGTGCACCAACCGGGGTAACAGATACCTCGGAACAAGAATCGGAAGGGCAAAACGTGCAAATTGGTCACGCAGCACCAGCTAGTCCGCAAAATTTAGCATTATTAGCTCAAAGCCAACAAATGCAACAACAATATATTCAATTAGTTAACGAGTATCAATTAGCACAATTGCAACAAAAATTGGCGCAAGTTGATTCACAAATTGCAGCGTCAAAATTAACGACGACCAAATCATTAGTTGAACTAAAGAAATTACAACCATTGTTAGGTTCTGATATGGGCGGCCCATCGGCGACAACATCACCTACTTCAACGTCAAGTGCTTCTGCCCAACAAGGTTATCAAACCATGTATGTAGGTGCGGTAGCGGGTAAATGGCAAGCTATGCTTGAAGGTGCGGGTCAATATTTCCAAGTAACCGTTGGTATGCGATTACCGGATGGTTCTGTTGTGAGTCAAATCAATAATCGTGGCGTGGTGTTAACCAACGCTAGTGGCACACCGGTATTTTTGCCGATGGCTAAAAGTCTTGATTAAGAGGTGATTTTGCGCGAACTTTATTTAATACGCCATGGCAATGCGGTGCCTGAACAACCACTAACTGATCATCAACGTGCATTGACAGATAGTGGTATTGCAGAAGCGATACAAGCCGCGGAGTTTTTGCAAAAACATGGTGTTGTTTCGCAAACACTGATTCATAGTGATGCATTGCGTACTACCATGACTGCTGAAACAATTGCCAAGACACTAAATCCACATCCAATATTACTTTCTAGCGCAATGCTTTATAATGCCCCAGTAGAAAAATGGCAAGAAGTAATTAATGAATTAGATGATCAACTTATTACGGTCATTGCAGTCGGCCATAATTTGGGTATTAGTCGTTTTGCAACGTATTTACACGGTGATTTCTTGCCAGAAATGCAAACCTGTTCAATCTATGGATTTCAATTTGATGTTGATTCATGGCGAGATGTGGGTATGGGTACCGGTCAATTAATTCTGCAATTTAGTCCAACGGTTTAATAAATAAGATATATTTTTAAAAAAAATGTAGCCCGTATTAAAGCGGAAAAAATGATTAGGTTTTGATTTTTCATTACTATTAAAAAATGAAAATAACAAAATTATTCGCCATAAGAGCGTAATACGGGATCGTGCTATGGATAACCACCGATCCCGTATTACGCTGTTCCAATGAATATCCCAACCATTAACATTTTTCAGTAATGATGAATGGCGCATATTAGTGCTTTTTTTCTGCTTTAATACGGGCTACATTAAGTTAACTCGAGCTAAATTAATATGCTATTTCTTCACCACAAAAAATGCAGCAGCATTACCACGAAACACATTCACTAATAACTGACTTGGATTTTGGGCGGCCAGATTATTCAATGCTTCAAGGTTAGGCACGGTTTGGCTATTGGCAGTAATAATAACATCACCTGGACGTAAACCAGCTTGCCAGCCTGGGCAATTATCAGCTAAACGTAATACTTGCACACCTTGTATATGACCGAAGTTCGGAACTTGAGCATCAAAATTACGCATGACCATGCCGAATAAATAAGGGTTGCTCATGCGACTAGCTTTATCATAAGTTTGTGGATCAGCGGTTACAAATTTAATATTTTCAGTATTATTTTTTCGTAAAACTTGCATATCTATTGTTGAACCAGCACGTAATAAACCAATTGCATTACGTACTTGTCCAGAGTTAACAGCCGGCTCGCCATTAACGGAGACAATAATGTCACCCACTTGAATACCTGCTTTTGATGCTGGGGAGTTAGGACTCACTTGAGTAACAAGCGCACCTTTTGCATTAGGTTCGTTAAATGCAGCAGCTAATTCTGGTGTTACCGTTTGCATAATAATACCAGCCACACCTCGTGACACAGAACCATATTGTATGATCTGATCCATGATGATTTTTGCCATATCAGATGGAATCGCAAAACCAATGCCGATATTTCCACCCGATGGCGCTAAAATTGCAGTATTAATACCAACTAATTGGCCATTTAAATTAACTAATGCGCCACCAGAATTCCCAGGATTAATTGAAGCATCGGTTTGAATGAAATCTTCATAACCTTCAATACCTAAATCATTTCGTTCAAGCGCACTGACAATACCTGAGGTGACAGTTTGATTGAGACCATAGGGATTACCAATTGCTACGACAAAATCACCCACTTGTACTTTATTAGAATCAGCAAATGGAATGGCAGTTAAGTTTTTTGCTGGAATTTGTATTACTGCTAAATCAGATGCCGTATCTTGACCAATTAATTTGGCTCTATAACGACGGCCATCATTTAATGTGACAGTGACAGTGGTAGCTTGATTGGTTAAATGAGCATTAGTTAAAATATACCCTTTTTTTGCATCAATAATGACACCAGAACCCACTGCTTCGAAATCTTTACCATTAACTCGACCACCTCGACCTTTATTATCATCAGGATCCGAGAAGGGATCATCATCCGCATTGTAACGACCTTGTGAAAGGATATTAACTACACCAGGCATGGTATTATGTAGCATAGGAGCAAGACTTGGCAGCGATTGATTATCAACAGCCGTTGGTAATCCTGCTGCTGCTGTCGCCGGTACCAATGCCACACTACCTAATAAACTACTAAGTAGTATCACACTGGTTTTTAAATTAAAACGTTTCATCACAGTCATTTAAATATTCTCCATCCAGATCAAGCTTGCCATTCGGCCGGTTTTATTGCTGCGGCGAAATGAATAAAATAAATTTTGTTCGGTATAAGTGCAGTGATCTCCACCATATATATGGGTAATGCCTAGTTTTTTCAAGCGCATGCTAGCCAATTGATATAAATTAACTAGCCATTTGGTTGCAGAAAGAATAATAAAAGCATCAATAGCTGCGGGATCATGTTTAGTAAATTCTTTTACGACATCAGCTCCCACTTCATACATATTGGGTCCAATGGCAGGACCAAGCCAAACTAATAAATCTTCATGTTTAACTGAAAATTTATTAATAGTTGCTTCGATGATACCATTCGCTAATCCGCGCCAACCAGCATGAATTGCTGCTACCATAGTGCCGGCTTTATCACAAATTAAAATGGGTAAACAATCAGCTGTTAAGACAGCACAAACTACATTGCGCCTATTGGTAAAAGATGCATCGGCTGTTGGCGTATTGGATACAGTGGCAGCATTAATTGCAATTGTGCTATGCACTTGATTTAACCATATTGGTTCACTCGGAAGGTTAAGTTCTTCAATCAATATTTGACGATTATTTTTAACGGCATCAGCATCATCGCCAACATGGGTTGCTAGGTTGAAAGTATTATAAGGCACTTGGCTGACGCCACCTTCACGAGTGGTCGTTAGCGCTTTTACATTAGCTGGAGCAGGCCAGTTAGGGATTATCCGTTGCATGATGGGTATCCTCTTGTAATACATGTATTAACATTTGCATATCAGTTGGTAACTCAGCTTCCCAACACATAGTTTTTTTGCTAATTGGGTGTTCAAGCACTAATTTACGGGCATGCAAAGCTTGACGTTTAAACTGCCGTAATACGGTTGTTAATTCTAGTGAAGCTTGCGGCGGTAATAGTACACGTCCACCATATGTTGTATCACCAATTAGTGGATGATGTAAATGGGCCATATGTACACGAATTTGATGTGTACGGCCAGTTTCTAAATTAACTTGTAATCGGGTATGTCGACGATAACGCTCTATCACGCGATAATGAGTCACGGCGGGTTTGCCATTTTGGTTAATAGCTTGCTTGAGTCGGTCATGAGGATTGCGGCCAATTGGTTCATCAATCGTTCCGCCTGAGACCATTACTCCATTTACAATACATTCGTATTCGCGAGTAATATTACGTGCTTGTAATGCTGCGACTAAATGGGTGTGAGCGGCGAGTGTTTTAGCAACAATTAATAAGCCAGTGGTATCTTTATCTAAACGATGAACAATACCCGCTCGTGGTAAATGAGTCAGGGTTGGGGCGTGATGTAATAATGCATTCACCAACGTATTATCAAAATTACCGGCAGCGGGGTGAACTACCAAGCCCGCGGGTTTATTAATGACTAATACATCATCATCTTCATAAATGACTTGTAATGGGATGTCTTGTGCGGCCCAATTTTCTTGTGCAATGGGATGGGCTTCAATGTCAATTTGCTCGCCACCATGAACCAGGCTTTTTGCTTTTTCGGCAACGCCATTGACTTTAAGTTGGCCATCTTTAATCCATTGTTGCAGGCGGCTACGAGAATAATCTGGAAAAAGTTGTGCCACCGCCTGATCAAGGCGTTTACCACCTAATTCAACAGGGACAATAGCTTTTAAAATGATAGTTTGGTCTGGATAATTCATAGTGTATAATTGTACTCTCAACACATGGCTTTTTGGCTTTCTAACAAAGAATTCTGCGTCATAAATCCCGAAAAACCACGTGCTGAGAGTATACCACATTTTTATCATACCCAACATGCCTTGGGTATACAATTCTGATTTTTGGGAAATAAATACATGAAAAAATGGGCAATGGCTGTCGTACTTGCGGGAACAATCTCTTTAGCAGCGTGTTCTTCTGATACGAGCGATCCAATTACAGATGCATTTAAAGGGCAATCAGCTCAACAAATTTTTAAAGGTGGCGAACAGTCATTAGCAAAGAAAAGTTATAAAGATTCTATTAAACATTTCGAAGCTTTAGCAGCGCTTTATCCATTTAGTGATTATCAAGAGCAAGCACAATTAGATTTGATTTATGCTTATTACATGGATCAAGATTACGAGTCTTCACAAGCAGCAGCTGATCGATTTATTCATCTTTATCCACGTAGTCAACATGTTGATTATGCCTATTATATGAAAGGATTATCAGATTTTAGTATTGATCGTGGTTTTGGTACCAAGTTAGTGAATCTTGATTTAGCATCACGTGATTTAAGCTCAACCAAAGATGCTTTCAATGATTTTTCACAATTAATACAGTTATATCCAAATAGTATTTATGCACCAGCTGCACGTGGACGTATGGTCTATTTACGCAATTTACTTGCTTCTCATGAAGTAGAAGTAGCGGCTTTTTATTTGAAACGCAAAACTTATGTTGCAGCGATTAATCGTGCTAACTATGTGGTACAACATTATCAAGAAGCACCTTCAGTGGTGCCAGCATTGGGAATCCTTGCGCAATCTTATTATGCATTAGGTCTAACTGACCAAGCGAATCAAACGATGGCCATTTTGGCGTTAAATTATCCTAATTCGCAAGTGTATAAAGAGTTACGAAAAGCACATCCGCAAACGAATAATGTAAGTACCAGTCACTAGAAAATCTTTATTGTAGGGTGTGATTAGGGCCGCAAGGCCTGTAATCCACCGCTGTTGGATGGTAAGGTTTGTGCAAACTGGTTGGCTTGATGGTGGATTACGCGCTGGGTTTCAATTAGGGTTCCAAATTAGCGGTTATTTTTGAATGGGTCGAATAGATAGTTGAGTGATTTTAAACGCGCTAATCCACCCTACAAAATATATGATACAAAGGACTGAAACAATGACCATTGATAAATTAGTCATCGTTACTGGAGCCAGTGCTGGTATTGGTGCTGCTGTAGCAGATTTATTTAGTACTCAAGGTTATTTCTTAGGTTTAATTTCGCGTAATCCAAAAGCTTCAAGCAATATTGATCCACAACGTTCCATGCTGATTAGTGCTGATGTAACGAATGCCAATATGTTACAGAATGCAATTAAGCAACTTGAAGATAAATTTGGCGCGGTAGATTGCCTGATCAATAATGCAGGTATGGTCATTCCCGGTGCGTTTGATGAATTAACACCAGAACAAAATAAACAAGTCCTTGATCTGAATGTGCTGGGTGTAATGAATGGAATTCATGCGGTGTTACCATCGATGTTACAGCGTAATCATGGCACGATTATTAATATCAGCTCATTGGCAGATCGATTACCTCGCCCACATACGTCAGTTTATGCCGCATCCAAAGCAGCAGTTAAAAGCTTAACGGAATCATTAAGAGCCGCTTACGCAAAACAAAATATTCGATTTATGAATATTGCGCCAGCGAAAGTAAAAACGTCTTTAATGTTAAATACTAATTTACCTGAAAATGAATTAATTTCTCCAGAAGAGTTGGCGGATATTATTTTATGGATTTATCAACAACCTAGCCATATTTGCATTCGTGATTTGGTAGTAGCGCCCACTACATATGAATTGTGATGGGGATGATTTTTGTTGATAAATTCATATTTTCACATAATTTTTATGCTATTTCACCTCACGTTGAACTAAACTTAATAATGAGGGTGGAGGTGGTGATTTGAGTAACATGCTGAAAGGTAAATTTCCCCAACATTATCAAGGATTTTCTCTACTGGAAGTACTCGTTGCTGTTGTCATATTGGCAATTGGTTTATTGGGGTTGGCAGCATTACAAATTTCAGGTTTACGATATATTTCAGCATCGAATATGCGTTATCAAGCAATGGTACAAGCTGTTGATATGTCTGAACGTATGCGCGCTAACATGGCTGGTGTTGGTAATGGTAGTTACAGCAATGTCAGTGGTGTCGGCAGTAATCCGGGTTGTATTAGCACCTCATGTAGTCCGAGCGGTATAGCCGCAACGGATATTTATCAATGGAATACCACTAATTCACAAGTATTACCAAGCGGTACAGGAACTGTAACACAAAACGGTAATTTATATGTGATTACCGTCACGTGGACTGAGCCATCTGGTTTTGGCTCGGCAGCGCAGCAACAGAATTTTAGTTTGAGTTTTACACCATGATGCCTATATCAAGCTCGCAAAAAAATGCAGTAGGTTTTAGTCTGCTAGAAGTGTTAATAGCATTGGTCGTGGGTTTGATTTTAATGTCAGGTGTTATTCAATTATTGATAAATAGTAATAATGCTTTTCGTATGCAAAATGCACTGACTCGTGTGCAAGAAAACGGACAATTTGCCATTCAATATTTAACAAATGATATTCGTAATACTGATTTTTGGGGGTGCCTACAAGATACGACATGGATAACCAATCATCTTAATGTAGGTGGTTCTGTTTATTATAGTTTTAATGTCGCTTTACAAGGAACCGCTAATCAAGCGAGTGGTGGTAGTATTGTCGCCGGTACCGATACCATTACAATCAGTAGTGCCACGCCAGTAAGTGGTATAAATCAAATTATTGCGCCATTTGGCACAACAACTTCATCACCTGTTACGACCAATGCATCGACAAATTTAGCGTTAGGTACCATTGTTTTGGTTTCTGATTGTTTGTCAGGAGATATTTTTCAGGTAACGAATGCGGATGCCAGTGGTGGTTCATTAGAGCATGCAACAGGTATTGGATCACCAGGTAATGCCACTGCCACGTTGTCTAAGATATATAACGCCGATGCATTTGTTTATTTGCCGTACACCGACAATTACAGCATTCAAAATGATGCGAGCGGCGTTCCAGGTTTGTATTTAACAACGGCAACAGGTGCGCAAGAAGTGGTTGATAATATTGCAAATATGCTGATTTTATATGGCGAAGATACAGATAGTGATGGCACCGCAAATCGATACGTACGTGCCAATCAAGTGACAAACATGCTGAATGTGGTCAGTGTGCGAATTAGTATAGTCGTTAGAAGTGCTGAAAATAATATTGTGGTGACCCCGCAGACATATACCTTTAATAATCAAACAGTAACAGCGACTGATAATAGATTGTATCGGGTTTATACCACAACGATAACGTTGAGGAATAGGTTGAATTAAAGAGCTCCTTCTGCTCCCCTCCCCCGCTTGCGGGGGAGGGGTTGGGGGAGAGGGGGCTGTCAAGTGAGAATGATGGATGTATATATGAAAATGAAACGTATTAACGAACAAAAAGGAGCGGTATTAATAGTCAGCATTCTTATTTTGCTGATCTTAACCTTTATTGGCGTTAGCACTTTACAAGTTGCACCTCTTCAAGAAAAAATTGCAGCCAATTATCAAGATACCAACATATCTTTCCAAGCTGCCGATACAGTTGAGCGTGAAGCGGAAACATTTGTTGATAGCTTGGTTGATATCAGTTCATTTACTAATAGCAATGGACTTTATACAGCAGGTAATGTACCTAATCCGTTTACAAGTGGTACCTGGTCAGGCTCTGCTTCACGCGCTTCAACACAATCGATTCCTGGTGCAGCAAACGCACGTTATTTTGTCGAAATGGTAGGTACATACGATAGTGGTACGGTGAGTTTAAATATTTATAACTATGGACAAGATCCTAATACAGGACCGGTAACCGTGTTTCGTATTGTGGTACATGCAACTGATACTACTGGTACGGCAGAAACAATTGTGCAAAGTTTTTATGGTCGAAGGTTTTAATGAAATGAAAGAGATGAATAGGTTTCTTAAACACGGTGCTATCTTACTTACCATGCTAGTTGGCGTGGGATTTAGCAGTGTTTTACTTGCCGCCACCAATACAATACCACTCGCGCAGCAACCCTTATTGACGACCACACAAGAGCCGCCAAATATTTTGTTTATGATCGATAATTCAGGATCGATGTCAACAGATGTACCTGATAGTGGTGGTCAAAGTCGCTTAGAAGTAGCGCAAGATGCGGTGAATGATTTATTGAATAGTCTAACCAATGTGCGAGTGGGTTTGGCCACATTTAATGGTTCGATATTTTCTTCTTCGACAGGTGCACGGATTCGGGTAGGGGTTGATGATATTGCGAATAATAAAAACACTATGATCAATGCAGTCAATGCGATTAGTGCGGGTGGTGGGACACCATTATCATCGACGCAATGGCAAATTGGCCGCTATTTTGTGCAAGGTAGTAACAATACACTGACATTACATCCCGGACAAGTAACACAAAATACCAAATCAGCTTATACCATTTTTCCTAATACACCGACTTATAATTTTGGTGTAGTACAAAGCTCACCCATAGAGTCGTATTGTCAAAAGAGTTTTGTAATCTTATTAACCGATGGTGAGCCCACCGGCGATACACAACCGTCAGCATCTAGTGGCTTAACGGATTATATCGGTCCTTGTCCTGCAACCTTAACTGCTGCAGGAGTACAATGCGGTTTAGCCAATGTGGCGGCTGCGATGTTTGACATGGATTTAAGACCCGATTTAGTTTCACCAACTCAAGGTAATCCCGGTGTACCGGCTAAAAAAAATAATGTAATAACATATACTATCGGTTTTAATGGTATTACTGCTGCGGGAGAAGAATTATTAGTATTAACTGCTGAAAATGCTGGCGGTGTATATCTATCAGCACAAAACTCTTCCGAATTAGTTGCCGCCTTTCAAACGATTACATCCAGTATTCTTTATCAATCCGTTAGTGCCGCATCTATTGCGTTTAATGGCTCTAATCTAACGGCCAATAGTGCGATTTATCAACCACAATATACCACAACGCGTTGGAGTGGTGCCTTATTTAAATATCCAGTGAGTGCCAATGGTACAATTGGTGCCGCACAATGGGATGCAGGTAATTTATTAAATCAAGTACCTTATCAAAATCGTTTGGTATTTACTTATAATAAAGATACTAATTTTGCCGTGTTATTTAAAACTATTGATGAACTTTCAGCGGCACAACAATGCGATTTGAATCTTAATAATCAAGGCTCATCATGTGCATCTGATCCACGAGGACAAAAACGGATCAATTATTTATTGGGTGATCGTTCGAATGAACAAACCACCAGCGACACCAGCAAACCATTTCGTCAACGTGATAGTGTGTTAGGTGATATTGTTAATTCCACCCCAGTCTTTGTGGGTGCGGCAACAGCACCGTGGACAGATGCGGCACCATTCCCAAGCACGAGCGGTCAAACGTATTCAACATTTAAAACCGGTACCGCCGCTAGCAGAACACCCATGGTGTATGTCGGTGCTAACGATGGTATGTTGCATGGTTTTAATGCGAATACTGGTCAAGAAGTAATGGCGTATGTGCCATACATGTTAAGTGATGATTTTGTTGCTGGGCGACCATCTGGCGGTGCTGGAATTACATTAGGTATCCATTATTATACAGCGCCCAACTATTCACATCGATTTTATGTCGATGGTACGCCTGCCATTCAAGATGTTTATGTCAAGGCAACTCCAAGCGGATCAGCAGCATGGCGTACCGTTTTAGTGGGCGGGTTACAATCAGGTGGTAAAGGGTATTATGCGCTTGATGTAACCAATCCAGCTAACTTCACGCAAGCAAATATTGATAATGTGTTCTTATGGGAATTTTCGAGTCGTGATAATTCAAGCTTAGGATACAGTTATAGTAATCCTCAGCTTGCTTTGATGAATAATGGTCGTTGGGCAGCGATTTTTGGCAATGGTTATAATGCCACTGGTAGTGATAATGCCAAACTCTTTATTGTTTATTTAGATGGTGGCTTGGATGGAACCTGGACATTAGGCACCGATTACTTAGTAATAGATACGATGTCAGGAAAGGCAACGGCAGCGGATACGCCTAATGGTTTAGGTACCCCTGCCGCAGTAGATTTAGATGGTAATGGTACAGTCGATAGAATTTATGCGGGTGATTTAAACGGTGACTTATGGGCGTTTGACGTTTCAAGTAGCAGTTCATCATCCTGGGGAACAGCTTACGGCACGAGCGGCTCGCCTATTCCTCTGTATAGTGGTATTGCGACACAACCGATTACGGCGCAACCCGTCGTGTCGAAAAATCCATTAGTATCTGATAGCGCAACCAATGCACCTAATGTGTTGGTGATGGTTGGTACGGGGCAATTTTTATCAAACAATGATAAATCCAATACCAATACCCAAGCATTTTATGGCATATGGGATAGTGGGACATCCAACTTAACCACCAGTAATTTAGTTCAACAAACTTTTACCACCAGTGGTACTAATCGTATTATGACAAATAATTCGGTGCCTTATGGTGATTCTGGTAGCGGACAAAAATTTGGTTGGTATATTCAGTTTACTGGCGGCGAACGAATTATTTTCCCTGGCAGCGTGATTCAGGCAAGAATTGGCTTTAACCAATTTGAAGCAGAGTTGCTGTTTAGTACCTTTATTCCTAATACCTCAGCCACTTGTTCTTATGGTGGTAGTGGGTTTGCCATGATTGTAAAAGTGGAAAATGGTGGACAACCATCGGCGCCTGTCATCGATGTTAATAATGATAGCCAAATTAATAATCTGGATAATGTTAGTAATAATGTGGTGAGCGGTGTCGCGATTATCGGTGGCGTGCCGGCACAACCAGTTATTCGCGGTGATTATCTCTTTATTCCAACTAGTAGTGGTACCGTATTAAAAATTAAAATTGCTAATACGGGTTTACCTATTGGGCGGATTTCATGGGAAATGTTGAAACAGACTTAGGATTGTAAACAGCCCCTAATGAGACATACAAAAATTTGCTATTGCCCATCCAACAATTTATGCTCAGCTTGATCAATACTTTCAGGTGCCCCATAAAGAATTAACACATCATTTTCACGAATTTCAGTTTCTGGCCCTGGTTCAGGAACACGAATGGCATTACGTTTAATTGCTGTAATAATGGCGCCTGTACTTTCAATATCTAAATCTTTTAACTTGTGTCCGATGGCAAATGCGCGATCAGTCATTTTTACCACATGTAATTGTTCTCGTGTGCTTTCTTCAATGTCTTTTAAATCTTCGATTTCTTCACTCGGATAAATACGATGTAACAATTGATATCGATTAGCGCGGGTAGCGCGTAAATGACGTATTGCACGAAATACGGGAACGCCCATCAATACCAACACATGAAATGAAATCATTAAACTGGCTTCTAAGGTTTCAGGAATCACTTCTGTGGCACCAGCTTCTTGTAAGGCAACAAGATGCGTATCATCACGGGTACGTACTAAAATGGGTAAATTAGGATAATCATGTCGTACTAAATGAATGGCTTTAATAGCAATGTGCGGTGCCTCGAAACTAAAAATTAAAGCACGCGCATTATCAATTCCTGCTGCTTTCAGAATGCCTAAGTTGCTGGCATCACCATAACTCACTCTTTCGCCAGCGAGTTGCGCTTTTTGCACACGCGAGGGATCCATATCCAATGCTAAAAATTGAAATCCTTCCGCTTCTAAAAAGCGACAAATATTTTGGCCAACGCGACCATAACCACAAATAATAACGTGGTTAGATAACCCTTCAGCGGATTCAGCAACGGCAACGGCCATTTCATCATCGGTGGCGTGAGACTTAGTAGGTAAAAACCACTCACTAATTTGTTTATTGTAGCGAATAAGGAAGGGAGATAATGCCATTGAAAAAAGCAATGCGCACAATAACATTTGATTATAATGCGGACGAAATAAATTTTCGTCCATGGCCAATGTTAATAACGCAAAACTAAATTCCCCGCCTTGCGCTAATATGAGACCTGTGCGTAATGCATTGCTGCTGGTATTTCCCATTAATCGGCATAAACCAAAAACAACCACGGTTTTAAAAATAATAAACAACGTTAACAAGATTAAAATACCGCGCCATGCACCTGGAATCGCCGATAGGTTTAACAACATACCAATCGTAATGAAGAATAAGCCGAGTAATACATCACGAAAAGGTCGAATT
>JAGVJQ010000126.1 GCA_020051015.1 Gammaproteobacteria bacterium | reverse complement strand
GTCAGCTTGAATTTCACTAACAGAAACGCCAAGAATACCTGCCAAAGCTGGAATATTGGGATCGAGTAACGTGAATTGATGTGGGTCGACCCAGACTGAATATACTGGCGTACTAATAGCCAAGGGATAATGATTACGATCTAAAATCATGCCGCGATGGGCTGGAATATCAATAATTCGTAATGTTCGTGCATTACCTTGCTGTTGCAAAAATTTACGATCGAATACCGTTAAATTGAGGACGCGAGCTAATAACCCCAACATAATTAAAAACAAAATGGCAAGTACAAATCTGACTCGCCATTTATCGTCATATAGATCAAAGGTTCGAAAAAATTGTTTGTTCACTATCCAACCGTAATCATTGTCTGTTGCCCAGGAAACACCATACCCAGTTTTTGTTCTGCAACTTGCTGAACACGAGTTTGAGTGCTCCATGCTGCCTGCTCCAGCAACAATTGGCTACGTTGCGTCAACATAGTATCATGTTCCATTTGCAAGCCTTGCAAGTCAGTAATTAACTGGCGTTGATAATCACGCACATATACTACCGCAAAAGCCGATACAAATACTAATATTAATAGCGAAATAATGGCAACTGACTGTAAAGACCAAGTCTGTGCGCTAGATTTACGCGCTATATATATGGATTGTGAACTAACACGTGTTGCTGCATTCATGATTGCTTCTCCGCTGTCCTTAACACGGCGCTACGCGCCCTAACATTCCCACTTACTTCCCTGTCAGATGGCATGATAGGTTTCCCTATCAATTTCAACCGAGGTTGAAAATCAGTGTGTCGAATCGGTATATTTCGCGGCACTCTCGGCGGTGATGATTGCTGCTTCATAAACTGTTTCACGATTCGATCTTCGAGGGAATGAAAGCTTATGACCGTTAAACGACCACCTACTTTCAACACTTCTAAACACTGTGCCAATCCGCTCTCTAAATCCTCTAACTCTCTATTCACAAAAATTCGTATTGCTTGAAACGTGCGCGTTGCCGGGTGTTTGCCCGGTTCGCGGCGAGGAATAGCCGCCTCCACAATTTCAGCCAATTGCTTGGTTGTGTTTATCGGCGACGCTTTTCTGACCTCCACAATTGCTTTAGCAATTCGGCGGCTAAAACGCTCTTCCCCATACTCAAAAATCACATTGGCCAGCTCAGTTTCAGGCACTACTTTCAACCATTCGGCTGCACTCATGCCGGCCGTTGTATTCATCCGCATATCAAGCGGACCTTCTCGCATAAAACTGAATCCTCGGTCGGCCTCATCTAATTGGGGTGACGAAACCCCAAGGTCGAGTAAGATGCCATCGACCCTGCCGGTTAATCCGCTTACTGCCAACACTGATTGAATTTCAGCAAAACTGGCATGTACTATCGAAAACCGTTTATCACTAATGTGGTCATGTGCGTATTGAATCGCAGCTGGGTCTTTATCAAAGGCAATTAATTGCCCATCTGCACCTAACTCATTCAAAATCGCTCGACTATGGCCACCGCGTCCGAACGTCCCATCGACATAAATGCCTGATGGCTTAATTGCCAGCTGCGCAATCGATTCTTGTAAAAGCACCGATTGGTGCAGGCTACGTTCTTCATTCATGGTCAAATCATCTAACCTTCATCGTAGGGATACCGCATGTTGCATCCATCCAGACCGTTTGCCAGTGTCCCAAAATGGGCATGGCACGCCGCACCCTACAATGACAAATTCTTCAATTCATTTGGCATTTCATCAGCTGCCGCTAAATCTGATGCCAACCATTCATCACGAGATTTTTGCCAACGTTCATTTGACCAAATTTCAAACTTACGCCCTTGCCCTACTAACATGGCTTCTTTTTGCAATCCTGCGTAATCACGCAAAACTGCAGGGACAAGTAAACGTCCGTTGCCATCTAACTCGATTTCAGTCGCATGTCCAATTAATAAACGTTGAATGCGACGGGCAACAGGATTGAAACTGGGTAACTCGGCAATCTTGCGCTCAATAATTTCCCACTCAGCCATGGGATAAAGCAGTAAACATGGCGCATCAGTATCAATCGTAATAACAACATGGGTGGTCTGGGCATTAGATAACAAATCACGATAACGAGTTGGAATCGACAACCGTCCCTTTGCGTCCAAGGCAATTGCATTGATTCCTCGAAACATATTGCTTTCCACCACAAAAAACCACTTTTTCCCACATTTTGACACTATAGTAATGAAATAGTGGATATGTCAAGCAAAAATAAGAAATATTTGCTTAAATTAGCTGATTAATTAAAGTTTTGATTGAAATTTAATCAAAGAAGTTGTTGTTTATGTCTGCCAGATTGCATTTTGCTCTGCTGCTGCTCTTCATATGCTATGAAGGCATCACTAATTTTTTTGATTTTCTCTGTAATTTGCTTATGATTCAGGCGCGTCGCCGGATTAATATCCAATAAACCATGACGTAATTCATACAACTGACTTTGGATGTTGGTGGGTAACTGACTATTTTGTAAAAAGCCCGGGGTTTCAACGCCTACGATTTTTAGTGGCGCATTTGAATAAGATGTATTTATCAATTTACTGGTCGTCACACTCTGTCCATAATTTGGAGCTAATAAATTGGCTTCAGCATGTAATGCGGTTGAGGTAGATGGATTATTTAACGATGACGATTGAGATAAAAATTGCTTTAATGATTTACAATCTGAATTAATATTTGGACTTGGAGGATTTGTTACTACTGTGCTTGAATTACTTAGATTTTGTGAATCCGCTACAGAATTGGCTAATGATGAACACTCCGAACTAACGTCATCAAGCACCGAATAATAAGCTTCATTATTAGATGATACCGAAGCGCAATCATCACTTGATGAAGATAATGTATTATCTTGCAAATTAAACTCTTTTACTTTTTGACTAGGTATTTTACTCTTTAATGAAGAGGAATCGCATACCACATTTTTTGTTAAATCATCATTTCCTGCCGTAATTAATTCCTTACTTAACGCATTTTTATTCGTTAATTCTTTTATTTTTTCTGCAATGACTTCAACTTCACAACGTGTTTCATCATCCAGTACTAACCAAAAATCATTTTCATTGTCAGCAATCTTTTCATCTTTTGATTCAACTACAACCCAATTTCGTTGCTTTGCGCCATACATGGCGCAAAAAATTAGACCTAATGCATAAATATCTTGCTCATGTAAATTAACAGATTTTTTAAATTTAGCCACTCCACCAGAATCATATAATTCTGGCGCCATACATACGTAATTGATCATTGGTGGACAAGGTTTATCGACTTCACCAGCAAGACCTAGATCAATGATAGACACGTTATGCTCATCATCAACCATAACATTATCGGGACGTAAATCACGATGCACAATATTTTTTTCATGAAGCGCCATTAACTGTTTATGTAATTCGGTAAAAATATTAAAATAATTTATTTCATTTCCATTAATTTCACCAGTTTTAATAAACTTATCTAAGGTCTTGCCACGTATATATGGCATGAAGAACATATTTGCTGAGCGAAGAAAATGAAACTTCTTCGGATGTTCCTCACCTTCCTCTGCAAAAAGTCGTTTTGTCAAGTTAGCTTCTTGTTCACATAAATACAAAAAAGTGGCATGTTTAGTATAAGTATTTAAATTTTTTCTTATCTCATTTAACTTGGCGTTATTTATTTTAACTTGTTCATTATCTTTTGGTGGTAACGATTTTTCAATTTTATCTAAATCATTTTTTATTTCTTGAAAAACCTTTACTGACGTAGCTTTTAGCATCGCTTGCGGTGGAGTAAGCATTTTTTTAGCTATTTTCTGTCTCGTTTTATCATTATAAGTTTTATAAATCCACTCGCCTGTATCATTTTTTTTAGCTTGCATCAAGGGAAACTTTACTACGCCATTTTGCCCAGCGTTACCAGAAATCAACACATTGTAGACAGGTTTATTCTGATCGTGTCTCGATCTACGACAGGCAATACTGCAATCAAAATTAATTTTAATGTTTGGATGCTCTTGCTGAATAATACCCTCTATTTCATTGTAAAATTCCAGATAATGAGAACGACTTAACTCTTCATTTTCAAAATTTACATGCTCTGAAAAGAAGGTGAATAATTTATTGCGAACTTCATTAGATATAAAGTCAGGCTTGGTAATAAGCCCAGAGAAGCTAGTAAGATCGTTCGATAAATGGAGCTCAGCAGAGTGGGAAAGTATTGATGGTAATGGTGTTATATCAGGTGGAGTTGCCGAGCCTGAAAAAGAGGCTGATTTTAAATCGCTTATGCCATTCTTTTGAGGATAACTCGTTGGAATATCCTCACCATCTATAACATTATTATACCCAGACATATTTACTTCGCTATATTTAATAAATAGTTAATCTTTTATAAGTTATAGGTGCTTTTATACCAATATAAATTACCTATAGCTCGGCTAGATGCTTTATAAAGTTATTTTACAGATCAAATATTAATGACAAATTAATGATTAATTTTTTTTATACTATTTGTCCATCCTTAAAAAATGTTAAAATCAACTTTTTGCAATGTTTGTCTAAAAGGATTTGATTAAAATGAACAAAACCATAAAATTACTGTTCATCACAGCACTAAGTGGTCTGATGGCGCCGGTTTATGCTGCTCCCGAACTAATAATCACCAATAATCAAGCGACACCAAGCTCCTTACAGTACCCTGTAAACACAACTATTCAACCCAATATATATCTTCATATAGAAATTCCAGCTGGATTCCGTGCCTTACAAACCCCACAGCAATTAGCTACTCCAGGCAATGTGATTGCAGAGTTTGTTCCAAAGAATGATGATGATTATAAATGGACACAGATCATTACTGGCGTCACTATAAAAGGCTCGCATATTACAGCCGATGATTTAGTCAAATATATGCAAGATAAATTTAAAGAAACTGCAACAGCAGTCAAAATTGTTGATAGTACCAGTCAAGCTCATAATAACTATCAACAAGCTTGTACCACCATGGATTATGAAATCAACAGTCGTCATGAAATAGTCTATATGTGTTATTACTGTGGTCCAGATGATTGTGCCGGTATTCAGAATGCTATGTTATGGCCCACTGAAACGAATATTACCTCAGAAAAAATGGCTGCCAGATTAAAACCATTTGTGGCGAATGATGTGAGCGTGATTACCGCAAAAAAATAATTTAATACCTATTTTTTAGTGCCTTTTAACAATGACAGAGATTTTAACCACATCTACGAAAACTCATTGGATTACAAATTAATACTGGCTCCGTTTTAGATAATGCTGAACTATTGAATCTCAGATAACTATCATTGTTTTTTAAAATTGCATTTTCTTTATTCATATATAACTTAAAAAGTTCAGGTGCATAATTAGAAAATGCCTGCAGTAAATTTTCTTTATCTTCCTCACAAACATTTTCAGTCAATCCGTCAATACAACGCAATACACTGCTCATTTTTAATTTTTTCATTTCTTTAAAATGAGTTTTGACAGTTTCATGATCTCCATTTTCCAAAGCGATATATATACCAAAAATACCGTGCGTATTTTCAGCTAGTAATAAATTTTCTTTTGATTTATCACTTAAGTTTGAATTGGCAATAAAATTAATATATGTTGCAACAGATTGCGCGTGCCCCATAGCTAAAGCTGCAAATAATCCAGGCGTACCATCTGACTCTCTACATGCAACCAAACGCTCTTTTAAATCATTATTTAAACTTGAACCTAAAATTAGTGGCATGTAAGCGTCAATGACCGAAGAATTGCCACATTCTAATGCTGCATAAAACCCTGGAATTCCATCGTAGATACACGCTAACAAATTTTCTTTTTGTTTATCGCTCAAATTAGAATTTAAAACTCCTAACACATAAGAAATTACCGCCTCAACACATCCATTCTCCAATGCTATATATAAACCAGGTACACCACTTAGATCTTTACATTCAAGTAAATTCTCTTTTTGTTCATTATCCAAATTTTTTAACTTTGTGATTAGCGTTACGTATTTTGAAACAACTTGATAATGGTTATCCAACAACGCTATGTATAGAATGGAAATATCATCGTACTTACATGCCAATATGTTATTCTTATGTTTATTTTTAAGATCTGAATCTGCAATGAGTTTTGCATATAAAGTAGAAATTTCATCATAATCATTATATAAAGCTACACAAAGAGCAATATCACCTTGAACACCCTTATAAATTAGTAAATTTTCTTTTTCTTCATTACTTAAATCGGATGCTAAAATACCTTTTACAGCTCTAGATATCCAAGGAGCATATCTCAGCCCAAATCCATAGCAAAGTTCATCATCAAACGAAACATCACTACCTAAGACATATTTTGGTGAGCAATGACTTTCTAAATATTCAATGTGCGGTTCTATTGCCAAAAAGCCATTTAATTTTGGAAAATAAGCCTTTATATGTCTTTCATCCAGTAATTCTTCGATTTTTAATGCCGATATTTTTTCCGCATTCGCAAACCAGATATTCTTATGCACTAAAGTGTGATTTGGGTCAAAAAAATTAATAACGAAGCCCTCTGTACCTTCATTCTTAATTTTTATGGACATTAGATGATTTTCAGATGAAAAAAACATTTCCAGCAAAGTATTATCTTCCATATTCGCAGATAACATCGATAATTCACGCCCAATATTATTAATATTTATAAGACGAAATTCCATTGCATTATCCATAATTCCATCTTTATCAAATCTATTCTCATATAAAAATGGAATTTCGGATAAATTGTTAAATGCTTCATGATAACTTTTATTGAGTTTCTCTTTATTATGAGACAAATAAGCACCTGCAATATGCCGGCAAGAAATTAAATTGTTATCCTCATCTTTCATACTTTCATTTAAGTTAGCATTACGATCGCCTTTTGACCAAAACATAAAGAATGAATCAGTTTTTTTTATGACACGTTCCTGTGGCAAAAGTTGTTCTTTCTTAGCTACCTTCTGCAAAAACAAGTCATCACAAAGTGCTTCTGTATCTTTATCTGACTCTTTAACAGCTATTATTTTTTGCTCATTGAAATCCATATTTTTTCCTATTAACCATTATCTTTTAGAAAGATTTATGGCATCATTGATACTAATGACAATTCAATCATAGCTTTCTATCCACATAAATAAGAACGCATGGTAGGCGTTTCAGAAGTTACCGCATTATTCGAAATAATTTCATGATGAATCGTCATAAAAGACGAAAGCGCTTCTGAAACCTCATTGCTACTACACATCAATCTTTCTAGTAGTTGAAGTAAAAGAGGATTATTACTATCCATTAACTTATGAAAAAAGTCTGGCATATCCGTTACAATCGCTTGTAATAAGTTATTTACATGTTTTTCATCTCGATAAGAAATTAAGTCAATAATAATGCGCGAAATGCTCTCTGGCGATAATTTATGAATTTGATGAAAATAAGCAGATACAGCCTTATCATGTGATTTGTACAATGCAAAAAAGATACCCGGAGAACCATCATCTCGTTTACATAATAATAATCTTTCTTTTTGCGCATCAGTTAAGTTTGAGGCTAAAATTTCCTTTATATAGGCTGCTACTGTTTGGTGATGACCATTTTGCAGCGCCATAAACAAACCAGGTACCCCAGCTGATGACTTACATGTCAATAATTCTTCTTTTAAGTCATCGCTCAGACTTGAAGCGAGAATCTCTTTTATATAAGTTACTACCGTTTGGTGATGACCATATTGCATTGCCCGAAATAAACCAGGCACACCAGATGAAGACTTACATGCTAATAAGTTTTTTTTCATATCATCACTTAAATCTGAAGTTAAAACCTCTTTCACATATGTCCCTACAGCTTGAGATCGTCCTTCATATAATCCTGCATATAAAACCGGTATGCCATTAGCAGATTTACACATCAATAAGTTTTCCTTTCCATTTAAGCCAGATGTCAAAATATTATGTATTGCCGTTGATACCAAATAAGATGAATTTAACGCAAACCCGAAGTGAAGTTGATCTTGTGCTGTAATACCATTCCCAAAATTAAACAATTGCAAGTTGTTAAAACTTCTAGCGGACTTAACGTCAGGATAAATTGCCAAAAATCCATTTAATATTGGGAAATATAAATCGATAAATCGCTTCTCCAGTAAATCTGTCATCTGTAAAGAAGAAATACTCTTAGCATTAGGAAAAAAGGCTTGTTTGTGTACTAAAGTATTATTTGGATCAAAAAATTGGATAACAAAACCATCTTGCCCTTGGTTTATTACTTTAATCGACATCATATGATTTTCAGAATGAAAGAGTATTTTAAGCTCTGATCCTTTCCTTAAATTTGCCGCCAATTGCGCTAACTCATGCCCTATATTATTTATATTAATAAGACAATAATAGCTAGCGCCAGCGATAAAGTTAGCATTATCGAATATATTTTCATTTAAGAAAGGAATTTCAGTTAGACTTTCAAATGCGTCGTGATAACTCGCTCCAAATTTATTTTTATTATGAAATAATTGTGCCGCCGCAATATGACGACAAGCCATTTTTTTACCATACTTATCTGAGTGAACTTTGTTTAAGTTAATATTTTGCTTGCCTTTTGACCAAAACATAAAAAATGAATCGGTTTCCGTGAGTATTCGATCTGATTGCTGTTGTAACTTAGCTTTTTTAGCCGCCACTCGTTGTAAAAATCGTTCATGACGACTTGACGCAGCAAAATTATCCTCTTGCGCAGCAATCTCTGTTTTTATGATTTCATCAGGCATTATCTAATCTTTTATCTTCAGTAATTTATATACAAAGATTTTATTATAAAGAAATTAGATTAATGAATGATTAATAAAAAACCACTAGCGCACGACAATCTTCGTGCTAGACGCTTTTAAGAATATGAGAAAAGAGATTTTTTAAAAGCCGTATTGATATAAGGTTTGAAGGGCGTCTCGGACCAGGGATGGTAAGGAGAGCGAGGCCATGGATGGCCGTCCCTGAAAACCTTATATCATACGGCTTTTCACACATCCTAATTTTTTAAGAGATACAGAGCACCACAATTTTCCCCTATCACCACTTCGGAAGTAGTGCTGTGTAAAATAGTGCTTTATTTCCCGATGCTATTCCTGCACTTCTTCTGTGATATCCAACGACAGGCCTTTCATTTCAGGCACGAGAAAGGTAGTTAAGATACCTAATACACAAACAATTGCCATTAGACCCATCGTGAAGTGTAAACCAAATCGTTGCAGAATAAATGGCAGGAAAAAAGCTCCAATAAATGCTCCAACTTTACCAATTGCTGCTGAAAGGCCGTGAGCTTTACCGCGTATACTGGTTGGGTAAATTTCAGAAGGGATTAAAAAGGTAGTGGTGTTGGGGCCAAAATTAGTAAAAAAGAAACTGATACCAAACACAATCAAAAACCAATTCACATTATCACTAATTGATGGCACACTGGCTAAAATAGCAAACATCAACGCCATCATAGCAAAACCTAAAAATTGCAAAAATTTACGTCCAATTTTATCCACAAATAAAGCAGCAACAATGTACCCTGGTGCAGCACATGTTAAGAAAATCATAGCTGAAAGTATGGTGTTTTTTACGATATCCGCAGAAGGATTCAGTGCTTTTAAAATTAACACTGACGACACACTATTACCATAAAAAGCAACATCTAATAAAAACCACGCCCCCGCAGTACCAACCATACAAATCATCCATCGTTTAGTAAACAATGAATGTGGTTTAAAGCCATTAAGCGTTTTTTTCGCTAACCCTGTTAAGTCGGCAATGACGCGACTGACTTCATAAGGCGCTTTTTGTGTTAATAAATAACGGGGGGATTCTTGAATTTTACGGCGCAGATAAAATACCGACGCTGCTGGAACGGCCCCCAAACCTAATAAAATACGCCATACCATATCAGCTGGCATTTGGAAATAAAGGAATAATGATGCAATTACAGGGCCAACGATTAAACCCAATGCCTGCATAGCAAAGACCAATAGTACTAAAAAACCCCTATGCGATTTACCTGCATTTTCGCTGGCAATTAACGCACTGGAGGGATAATCCCCCCCAATACCGAGTCCCACTAATATACGTGAAATAAGCAACCAAATAAAAGAGGGAGATATAGCCGATAAAATTGCACCAAAGAATAAAATACAGATTTCAACACCATACATGCGTTTACGGCCAAATTTATCAGCCAAAATACCAAATAGCACGGAACCACAAGCCGCTGCAGCTAATGCCGCCCCATTTAACAACGCTAACTCACCGGTGGTTAACCCCCAGATTGGTCGTAACAAGGCTGTCACAATCCCGATAACAAATAAATCATATGCATCAGTAAAAAAACCCATTCCTGCAGTAAAAACAATACGCCAATGGAAACGTTGTAATTGCATATTATCGAGTTGCTGCAGCGAGGCGGGTTGTGCTGACATATTAAGATATCTCCTGTGAAATTTCATTGCCATTTGCGTAAGGTAGGTTAAACAATGATGATGCAGACAACTTTACAATTTATTTATGACAACTTGATGACAAGATCTCACTATTATATTTTATGTGATAACCATGGATAAATCGCTGAAAAATCTTTGTCATCGAAACCCATTGTACATAATAAATTATATATTGCTGTTGCTTCCGCGCCTAACATCGTATTTGCACCACTAGTCATTGCTGCTTGCTGGGCTAATTTAAGATCTTTTAACATCATTTTTGCAGCAAACCCCGGCTCATATTCGCGATTAGCTGGCGTTGTTGGCACAGGACCAGGTACCGGGCAATAACTCGT
>JAGVJQ010000060.1 GCA_020051015.1 Gammaproteobacteria bacterium | reverse complement strand
CAAAATAAACGCAAGAAACCCGCCCCACATCCACCATGTACCAATTGTCGTCATGCTTGTAATTACCCTAATGTTTATTCAAATATTTGATTCAATATATTTGCCAATCTATATCCAGCTAACGCCGCCTGCTGTTCTGCGGTTGTTTGGGCTGTCGCCGTATATTGGACGGTGGGCGCTGTATTTTCTGGAATAGTATAAACAATATTTTGAGCAATTTGCATACTTTCTTGGGCCCAATTACTCGGGTTTAAATCCGTTACTTGATTGCCAAAATTACCTTCGGGAAAAGCTTTTTCAATGCTAGCTGCCAGTGATTGTACCTGTGCATCAGTCATGCTTTCAGGAAAGACGCCACCACCTTGATCCCAATAGCCGTGTAAATTTGTTGAAACAGAAGAATTTATCTTATACAAGTTACCACCTTGATCACCGGTAGGGAATGTATCAGAAAACATATCGACAGCGTGTAGTGGTTGATGAGCATCACCGACAAAGTGCTCTAAAAATAAGAGGAACATCGATTTTTCAAAATTTGATTCTTGCGGGTATTTCGTCGAATTTGGTGTAGCAAGTACTTGTTGAGCTTGCTGAATTGCCCAGACTACATTTTCTGGAGCAGGTGCTGGTAATGGTTGTGCGCACTTATCACATGCTCCTTGTGAAATGGGCTGATCAATATAATGCCAATTATTAAACGCGTAAACACTATCACCCTTTAACCAGTCGGCCCATGGTGCTGCATCGACAAAATTATTGAGATTATAATACTGCCCAACGACTGGAATCAGAATTTCAATCTGCCCTTTCGCTTCAGGTGTTAAATTATCATAAGCTATTTGTGCAATAACTTTATGTCCAGTGCTATCCCAAGCAAATGCAGTAGAGAAAAGAGAACAAGAAAGCAGTAACGTCCAAAGAACTTTTTTCATTTGACGGTTTCCTTGTTGTGGGAGGTAATGTTGGTTAACCAAGCTCACATAGGCTTCAAGGATAGAAGCGGTTCATTATATAGACAAATACCCAAATCTGCAATGTTATCAAAGGTTCGTTTTTACAGTTTGAGATGGATTAATGACATTAAATGCCCGTGAGACTTTACCCATCCTAAGGCAATTAGAATGCCGGCAATAACACCGCATATATGTCCTTCAAATGAGACTTGTTCGCCCGAGGGAAATAAATTCAAAAATAAACTACTCAGGTAGTAAAGCATAACGATTACAATAACGACGTTAAATGCTGTTGGTTGATAGATTGCTAATGTGAGCAAAAAGCCCCAATATCCCATAATTAATGAGCTCGCGCCAACATGAATAGCATTACGCCCAATAATCCAAGTTAAAATGCCACTAATTAATATAATGAGAATGCTAACTTGCCAAAATGCTGTCCCTGTTGCAATAAACATAAAATCAGTTAATAAAAATAATGGAATAGTATTAAAGAACAGATGATTTACATCAGCATGTAAAAATGGAGAAAAAATAATTCCTTTTAAGCCAGACAAATGCCGTGGCCACAAACCTAACGCATTTAACCTCATTCCTGTACAAATATTTAAAAGATGAATTGTCCACATTGCTACAACAATTAAACCAGCTTTGGCTGCATTTTGTTGACTTAAGTAAACTGTATTACTCATTTGGGTTGTGAATTCAGAAAATGTGAACATTGATATCGCCTATTTTAAGTTTGATTATCTCTGCCAGACAGTCAATATGTGCATCACTTGCATTTAAAGCAGGAATATATTCATAACTGCGACCACCCGCGTGCATAAATATGTCACGATTTTGAATGGCCAATTCTTCCAATGTTTCTAAACAATCAGCAGGAAAACCAGGACTAATAATTTCAATCGATTTAATTCCGTCTTTAGGTAATTGTCGCAGCACATCGACTACATAAGGTTGTAACCAAGCCGCTTTACCAAAACGAGACTGATAACATAGCAACCAATCCTGTGGAGCCAGCTCGAGTGCTTCAGCTAATAATGTCGCTGTGGCCTGGCATTGTTTTTCATAAGGGTCACCTTTTTCAATAAATTGCTTTGGCAAACCATGAAAAGAGATAATTAATTTTTGAGCTTTACCTTTTTCGGCCCAATGTGCCTTAACACTTTGGGCTAATTGCGCAATATAATGAGGATTGTCATGATAATTATTAATAAAATTGAATGTGGGTATTGCCCGCCATGTTTTAATTGCTGCGGTAACCTTATCAAAAATAGAGGCTGTCGTTGCAGAGGAATATTGTGGAAATAGCGGTAAAATTAACAAGTTTTCAATTTTTTGCTGCTGTAATTGTAATAAAACATCCGATATTTTGGGCTGACCATAACGCATACCGACAACAACAGGAATATTTAATTTGTGCTGCAATTTTTCGGCGATTTGGGTGGTAATGACACGTAAAGGTGAATCATTTTCATACCATATTTTGGCGTAGTTTTTTGCAACACGTGGTGCACGAATAGGTAAAATAACGGTATTTAATAATAACTGCCAAGGTAATCGTGGTAAATTAACGACACGTGGATCAGATAAAAATTCTCGTAAATAACGTCGGACTGATGCAGGCGTAGGCGCATCAGGTGTTCCTAAATTGATCAATAAGATGGCGGTTTTTTGTGTCATACGATTTATTTGGTTTACGAACTAGGGCCTATTGCAAATTATATGCGTTTCGTCTTTAATGTGCTATCGTTATTTACTTCAATTTCTGGTGATTAATACATTATGAGATGGGTTATTTTAGCTGCCGTAGTTGCTGTTCTTATAGTTGCTGGAACATACGTGATGCATATCAGCAATGCTGATGAGCCCCATTTCACCCTTATAAAGAAAGACGGTGATATAGAAATACGGCAATATCCCGCCCTCACTATTGCCGAAGTTAAGGTCACAGGAATGCGTATTAATGCTATTCGTGATGGCTTTAAACAACTTGCAAATTATATTTTTGGTGGGAATCAAAACAATACTCAAATTGAAATGACGGCACCAGTCATTCAAAGTGGCCATGATCAAGAATGGATAGTCCGATTTGTCATGCCCATGACTGAAACCATCAAAACGCTACCAACGCCTAATAATTCTGATATAACAATACTTACATTGCCAAAACAAAAATATATTGTCATACGTTTTTCAGGCTCTAATACCGAGGAAAACATTAATAAACATTATGATATTTTGAAAAAATATATTAAAAATCATCATGTTATGATAGCTGGTGATGCTCTGTTCGCATTTTATAATCCACCATGGATACCACCATTTATGCGTCGAAACGAAGTATTAGTAGCTATTTCTTCTAAATAACTTCATTTTATGTAGGGTGGGCTAAACATCACGTCACGTACAAAGAGAACAAATTAGCATGATATACTCAACACACATGCTTGCGGTTACACCTCACCACTATCAATTTGTTTTTTTACTTCCGCCATATCCAGTAATTTGACTTGATCTAACATTTCACGTAATACACCCTCGGGTAATGCACCAGAGTCTGCATAAACAATGATATTTTCTCGCATAATCATCACAAACGGAATGGAGCGAATTTGAAATTCTTGCGCTAAATCAAACTCTACATCAGTATTGATTTTTGCAAAGGTGATGTCTGGATAATCAGGCGCAACTTCCTCCAGGACGTGACTAAATGTATGGCAAGGGGCACAACGCTCCCCCCAGAAATCCAATAATAGAATAGGATATTGATTGATAGCTTGATCAAACTCGCTCTTACTTAGATGAATTATATTATTGGCCATAATTTAGCCCTCCAAAAAATTATCTTACGATACTGATTATGGCTCCAATACGGCAAAAATGCGATCGCGAATTGCCTGAACATCGCCAGTACCATCAACGGCGGCATATTGAGGGCCATGGCCGTGGTGTGCTTTTATGTAATTTTGATAATAATTCACCAAAGGTTTGGTCTGATCATGATAAACTTTTAATCGATGACGCACGGTCTCTTCTTTATCATCATCGCGCTGAATTAATGCCTCACCCGTTTCATCATCTTTACCGGCCACTTTTGGTGGATGATAGTCTTTATGATAAGTGCGTCCAGAGGCTGGATGAATTAAACGACCACTCATACGATGGACAATTTCTTCATCATCGACATCGATTTCAATGACATAATCAAGCTTGATGCCGGCTTCGGCTAATGCTTCTGCTTGTGGAATAGTACGTGGGAAACCGTCCAATAAAAAACCATTCTTACAATCAGGCTGATTGATACGTTCTTTAACTAAATTAATCATAATGTCATCAGAAACTAATTGTCCTGCATCCATGATAGCTTTTGCTTTCTGTCCCAATAGTGAGCCTGCCGCAACCGCAGCCCGCAGCATTGCACCTGTTGAAATTTGCGGGATACCATAATGCTCAGTAATAAATTGTGCTTGTGTGCCTTTACCAGCCCCAGGACTGCCTAATAACATTAAACGCATTGATTCTGTTCTCCTGATTTAATGCGGCAAAGTATACCGTTTTCTTGAGTTTGGCACCAGTGTCATTTATATTCGATATGTATATTTCACATTTTCCCCATTGTACGTTTCATCGCATGATGACTTAATTTATCCATGGCCAAGTAAAATATCGGTGTTACAAATAACGTAAATAATTGCGAAAATAATAAGCCACCAATCATTACAATCCCCAATGATTTACGAGCATCACCACCTGCCCCCATTCCTAGTGCAATAGGTATAGCAGCAGCAATTGCCGCTACCGTGGTCATCATAATAGGACGAAAGCGTACAATACAAGCTTTTACAATGGCATCTTTAGGCGATAAGTGCTCTTTGCGCTGTGCTTCTAAGGCAAAATCCACCATCATAATACCGTTTTTCTTCACTAAACCGATTAATACTATTAAGCCAATAAAACTATATAAATTTAATTGCTGGTGGAAAAGCGGTAATACAATTAACCCACCAAAAATAGCGAACGGTAATCCCGTTAAAATAGTTAATGGATGAATAAAATGTTCATAAAGAATGGCTAATACCATGTAAATAACTAAAATACTGACCAATAGTAATAACGGCATACTTTTCATTGAGTCTTCAAAAGATTTAGCGGTACCAACAAAACTACCACTAATATCAGCCGGTAATATTTTAGCGGCTAATGAATTGATGCTATCAGTAATACTGCTCAATGATGTACCTGGTGCAACATCGAATGAAAACATGACTGATGGTAGTAAACCATAGTGATTAACGGTTAACGGCCCTGCTTTTTCTGATACATCAACAACAGATAATAATGGTACATCACTGCCATTGGCAGAATGAATGTAAAGTGAACTTAAATCACTCATGCTATGTTGATAGATAGGATTTACATCGATAATAACTTCATATTGGCTGGTTGAGGTCATGATCGTACTAATCTGACTTTCACCATAAGCAGTATATAAAACATTTTCAATATCGGCAGGTGTAATGCCTAAAGAAGCTGCTTGATCACGTAATATATGTATTTCAATTTCTGGATTATTTAATTGTAAATCAGAATTTAAATCGACTAATCCTTTTGTTTTTTTCAATTGCGTTTGCATTTTTTCAGCTGAGTTAACCAAGGTAGTCCAATCTAAACCTTGTAATACATATTGATAACTACTCGGGGAGGCGACGCCGCCAATACGTATCATCGGTGGATTTTGTAAATATACTTTTAATCCTGCTATCTGTGATAATTGCCGACGTAATTGTTGAATGACTTGATCGGCATTCAGTGAGCGTTCGGAGGTGGGTTTTAATCGAATAGTAAATTGCCCTACGGTGGTGCTTGCTACGCCACCAGAACCTTGACCAACACTAGATACCACGCCTGCCACATTGGGATTTTTCTGGATGATATCTGCCGCTTGTTGTTGGCGTTTAACGAAATCGGGAAATGGTAACCCTTCAGGTGCTTGGGTTGAGGCTCGAATTAACCCCGTATCTTCAGAGGGAATAAACCCTTTTGGTACCCAAATAAATAAACCAATAGTTATTAGCAAGGTAATAAATGCAGGAATTAACACCAATCGCGGCCGATCTACAAACCAACGTAAGGCAATTTCATACTGATGTCGGCATTTATCAAAAAAATCAAGAAAGCGGTGCTTACTCTCAAGATGGGTTGGTATTTCTGGTAAAAATCGGCTACATAACATGGGGGTAAATGTTAGTGATACAAAACCAGAAAATAAAATTGCTAAACTCACTACGACGGCAAACTCATGAAACAATCGCCCTATTAAACCGCCCATAAATAAGATGGGAATAAATACTGCTACCAATGATATAGTCATCGATAAAACGGTAAATCCAACTTCACTTGAACCTAATAAAGCCGCGGGATAACGCCCCATACCATGTTCAAAATGTCGGATAATATTTTCTAGCACCACTACCGCATCATCAATGACAAACCCCACCGCGAGGATTAATCCCATTAATGAAATATTATCAAGTGAATAGTCAAATAAATACATGATACCAAAGGTACCAATCACAGACACAGGTAATGCTAAGAGTGTAATAATGGTTGATGGGAAACTATTTAAAAATAAGTACATGACTAATGCTACTAACAGCCCTGCAAATAACAAGGTATATTGCATATCATCAATTGATGCTTTAATAAATTGAGAACGATCATAAGTTACGCTTAAATGAGCACCACCAGGCATTTGCTTAGTTAACATGGGTAATTGTTGATAAATGTTTTGTACAACATCCACGGTGTTAGCGTCTGGTTGCCGCATGATGGCTAATACAATGCCGCGTTTGCCGTTATACCATGTTGCTGCTTTATCATTAGCAATGCTATTTTCAGCATATCCGACATCTTTTAGTCGTACTGGTGAATTATTTACATAAGCAATAATGGCATTGTTAAACTCATCGGCATTATATAATTGGCCATCAGCTTTAATAGTATGGTAATGCGATTCCATTTGTAAAATACCTGATGGTTGATAGGTATTTAATTTCTGTATCGCATCAGCAACAGCATCTATGCCTAAATTGCGCGCAGCTAATGCCGTTGGGTTGATATGGATTCTTACTGCATATTGTTGTGGTCCATATACATCAACTTCAGCTACCCCTGGCGTCATGGCAATACGTTGCGCAATATAATTTTCAGCATAATCATCCAATTTCGTCATTGGAACATGATCGCCTTGTAACGCTAAAAATAAAATAGGCGCATCCGCTGGATTAACTTTACGAAACGTCGGCGGATATTGCATTTGTGTTGGCATTTGTCGCATCGATTGCGAAATGGCAGATTGTACATCTTGCGCTGCAGCATCGATATTACGTGACAAAGAAAATTGCATGGTAATACGTGTTGAGCCATCCGAACTCACTGAACTTATGGAGTCAATGCCAGATACCGAGCTTAATTCTTTTTCTAATGGTGTTGCAACCGTGCTTGCCATCGTTTCAGCATCAGCGCCGGATAAACTGGCGCTGACTACAATTGTGGGGAAATCAACATTAGGCAATTCACTGACAGGTAACATACGAAATGCAATCCAGCCAAAAAATAAAATACCAAACATGATGATGGTGGTTGCAACAGGTCTATTAATAAATGGCTTCGATATATTGATCATGGTGATAAGGTTACCTTGTCGACAAGCTTAACGACAGTCCCATCTTCTAAATCTGGCGGAATAGTGGTAAGTACCTGATCATTGATAGTTAAACCTTTGCTTACCACGGCCAAGTTTTCAGTTTGTTTGGTTATCGTGACCGCTTGAATAACCGCTTTATTATCTTTTAATGTGTAAACGAAACTGCCATCATCATCAAATTGTACTGCACGTAATGGGATAACTAATGCATTTTGAATGGTTTTAAGAGTAATAACGACACTGACCATTTGTCCTGGCCATAACACATCATTGCTATTATCAACTTCTGCTTTAAGCAATACAGTACCGGTTTGTGCGTTAACATTATTATCAATAAATGTTAATTTTCCGTGACCTAATTTTTGTTTTTCATCTTCACTAAAAATAGTGATTTTCAACGGTTGTTGGTGTTGATATTGTCTAATTTCAACTAACTGATTTTGTGGCACATTAAAATCTATCCATAACGGATTTAATTGATTGATAGTGACTAATGCAGAGTTATCCGCCACCACTAAATCTCCGACTCGGACAGTATAGTTTCCTGCTTTGCCGCTCACGGGCGCAGTGATAATAGTATGACCCAGTTGAATTTTAGCTTGATCAACTTGCGCTTGATCCGCTTTTACTAATGCATCTTGCGCATCGGCAGAGGCTTTGGCTTGTTCATATTGATCTCGAGTGACATACTCTAATTTCACTAATGATGCATAACGCTTAGCATCCGCTTCCAAGTAAACTAATTGTGCTTGATCACGTTGTAATGTGGCTTCTGCTTGTTCTAGTGTCGCATTAAAAGTATCGGATTCAATTTCAAATAATACTTGCCCTGCTGTGACATGCGCACCAGGTTGAAAATTTATTTTAGTAATAATACCGGTTACTTGTGGTGTGATAGTAACTGATTGTTGTGATTCAACGGACCCAACTGCTTTTAAGTCAATTGGCATAGGACGAATTTCTACTTTAGCTGCTGTTACTAAAGGAATTTCAACAGCCCGTGTTTTATGTGAAAAAAATTGCCAATAAATAAATGCAATTAATAAAATAGCAACTCCACCGGATATTTTTTTGTGCTGTTTAATAAAACTTAAACTGCGTTGATAAATGTCTTTCATGAGAAAAATCCAAATTACATTTAATTACTCGTGGGCACTTGCAGTGCACCAATTGCTTGCATTAATTGCGCCAAGGCTAGATACCAATTTAATTGTGATTGAATCAGTTGTACACGAGCTGTTGCTTCAGTCGTTTGAGTGGTTAATACCGATAAAATATTGCCCACACCTGCTTTATATTGCCCTAATGTTTGATTAGCGGCTTGAATACTTGTTTTCAGATAAGCTTGGCTAGTAGCTATCGATTTCTGCGCGGTTTTCAATGAATAATACGCTTGCCACACTTGCATGTCGACTTGATTGGCTAATTGATCACGTGTTGCTTCCGCAGTTTTTTCTTGCGCTTCTGCTTGACGAATTTCATTAGTTTGTTGAAAGCCAGTAAATAATGGATAATTTAATGTCAACATGATATTTGACTGTCGATTTAAGGTATTGAAAGTATTCGTTGCATCAGCATTTTGAGTATTAGCGGTGAAAACAATAGTTGGCCAGCGTTGATTTTTTGTGGCTTGCACTTGTGCTTGTGCAGCAGTAACCTGCGCTTCTGCCGCTTGTAAATCGGGGCGTTGATTTTTGGCTTTATCTAACAATAATTTGACATTGTGCATGATGGCATCGTGTTCAAACTGATTAGAGACATCAGCAATTTTTAGCGGTGTTTGCACGGGTAGACCAACGGCCGTCGCTAATTGACCATGCGCAATGGAT
>JAGVJQ010000050.1 GCA_020051015.1 Gammaproteobacteria bacterium | reverse complement strand
GTAATTTCCTCCTTACTTCCCTTCATTTTAATGATCCAATAGCCATTTTCACCTAAATCTTTTTCATCCTTAGATTTTAAGTATTTCTGATAAATTTCGGCCAAATCCGATCGCCATGAAATACCACGGCAATTCCGGTCAATACTCTCTAATGCGTGTTCATCAGCATCCAACTCTGTCAACTGTGCCTCCTTACCAAACATTAAAGGATTATAAGAAAATGCATTTTTTTTAATGTCATCCACACTTATTTCCCTACGTTTATTGTAAAAAATAACATAACTCACGTTTTCAGTAGCTATCTTTCTTTGCAAGGTAAACCCTCCTCATATTAATTTCTTAGGCAGTATTTATGGCACTGCTCAACCATCAGCGTTAAGTTTACATTGAATAATATTTTGTTATTATCGTATCCCCTTCAATCCATTTGTCTACTCATCCGTACCGCACATACTCATTCGCATGCCTAACGTATTATTTGCAGAATCATCTTGTTGCAAATTGCTTGAAGGCGTGGGTAAAGGCCGTTTGGCATTTTCAGCAAAAAAAGTGCACCAAGCCGGACGATTATTCTGAATTTCCTCTGCATTGTTATGCGCACTGGCAACAGGCTCTAGTGAAGGACTTGCCGACAACATGAGTTCATTATGATTCTCTGGTGTAGGAACACCAGCGATATGATTGATGTTGTGGATAAAACTACCGATGTTTCTATTAACGCCCTTCTCTGCATCAGAATGTTCAGATTTTTGATTTTTTTCTTCATCTGCGCCACCACCACCTGGACACCGACAAGGGAAATAATCACAGGTAGGACAAGTATCTGGGTGTCGTATTTTGTTACTCATAAATATGTCTCTGCTATTAATTTATAATAAGTGTACTAAAATTGATCAGGATGTTTGTATAAACTATGTATAAACTCGAATTTATATATAATTTCTTTATATACAATGGGTTACAAAGGCAGCAAGCAACGCAGCGATGCAAAACATGAAAAAAACGATTCTGCTCGTCGAAGATAATCAAAAATTAGCGGGTTTTATCAAAAACAGCCTAACTGAGGCTGGATATAGCGTAGAAACCGAAACACGCGGTGATAAAGCTGCTTATCGTATTTTAAAAGAAACGCCAGATCTTGTTGTGTTAGATATCATGCTACCTGAAATGGACGGCAAGCAAATCTGCCAAACCATTAGAAACGAATACACAGGTAAAATTCTAATGCTAACAGCACTGAAAGATATCGAAAGTGAAGTGGATAGCTTAAATTTAGGTGCTGATGATTACTTAACGAAGCCAGTAGCTGAAGCGGTATTGCTTGCCCATATTGCTGCCTTATTTCGACGCCCTAAATTAGCAGAAAAAATCGATCATATTCAATTAGGAGAATTGAATATTGATTTAATTCAAAGCAAGGTATCATTATTAGGAACACCGGTTGAGTTTTCACCCTCTGAGTTTGAACTACTTGCATTACTTGCAAAAAACGCTGATCACTGTCTTAATCGCGACAACATTATGTACGCCTTGCGTGGTCGTGAATACGATGGTGTTGATCGTAGCATCGACTTACGTATTTCCCATCTACGAAAAAAATTGGGTGATGATACTCAAAAACCTTATAAAATAAAAACAATGCATGGAAAAGGCTATATGCTAATTTCTACCGCCTGGGATGGCAAATGATAAAACTGTATCTGAAAACGCTCACAATAGTTATTGTGTTAACCTATCTGGTATCGTCAATATATCATTTAGGTTTTTCATATTTTACTAAAGAAAATTTTAATAGCATCAATCAATTAATGAGCAAAGGAACCTTTTCCTACATTCAGACAATGCTTGAGAAAACCCCCCAATCAAGTTGGGCGTCTGCCTTAACGACATTACAGCCAAGCGCTGGACCGCCCGCAAAAATTCTACCCATTGAATCTTTACAACTAAATAATAAAGATAAATTACGGTTATTGGATGGAGAAATGGTGTTTTCGTCCAGAGAAAAATTTCACTTTATCTATTTTTTGTATTATGGTGTTTTTGAAAGTTTTGCGCTACAACGCATCGCTAAAAGCCCGTTTGCATTGCAGATTATGTTAACTGAACCCATCAATCAAACAATTAAAGATACGATGCGTTGGATTATTCATATTATTTTGCGTGAATTAAATAGTACGTCAAAAGAAAATTGGCCACTAGCCTTGAAAAAATTACAAACAATCTTTGACATGCCACTGAAAGTAATTCCGAAGAAGAGTAGCATTATTACCAATAAAATGCGAGAAGACCTCAATACTTATGCAATTGCTTATTCACAACCTGAAACAGGCAAACCCATTTCAACATTATATTTACCTACCTCAGACCCTCAAAAACTACTCGTCATTGGCCCTATTCAATATTCACCATTATCCAGTCTATTTAGCGTAGCACAACACTATTACTTTATTAGCTTTGTGTTTGCTTCTATCTTCAGCGTGGTATTTTTAACATGGCTTTTTAGTCGCAACATCCTCAAAATCTACCAAATCACAAAACGTTATAGTAAAGGCAATTTTAGTGAGCGCACTAAAGTAAGTCCTTTTTCCATATTGCATGGTGTTTATAAAAATGTGGTGTCGATGGGCAATAATCTAAAACGTCTCATTCAATCCCAACAAAACTTAACACGTTTTGTCGCCCACGAAGTGCGAACACCATTATCAACAATGCAATTTGCATTAGATTCACTTAAAAAAGAAAAGGATTTACCCGAAAGTACTGTGAAAAAATTAATCAGCATTCAAGAAGATATTGACGATATTAATAAATTAATCAGTTATTTTTTACTTTATTACAAATCTACATCACACGAACTTAAACTAAAACCTGAGTTGTTAAATATTGCTAACTGGTTAAAAAATACTGTAAAGCGATATGAGCTATCAAAAATAAACGTAACACTTCAGCTACTAACACAAGAAAATATAATGATTAGCTTTGATCCTAATCTCTTAAAACATGTGGTTGATAACTTGATTACCAATGCATTAAAGTTTGCCAGAAAAAATGTTCTTGTTAGCTTAGCAGCTGATAGACATTATGTTGAGGTACATGTTGAAGATGATGGTCCTAGTATTTCCGAATTAGAAATGAAAAACATATTTGAGCCATTTGTCACATTTAATGCTGATCAAGATTTGGGTAAACATATAGGGCTT
>JAGVJQ010000038.1 GCA_020051015.1 Gammaproteobacteria bacterium | reverse complement strand
GTTAAATAAAACGCGAACGCTAAGCTCGGTTTTACACAAAAAACGAGCTTAGCGTTCGCGTTTTTTAGCATGAAAAGTAAGTTCAGCCTGTAAGATATTGGTCGACTCATCGCTTAGAAATCTTGCACATGGACTATCCTGCCAAAAAGAAATGCCTTTTGTTAAGTTAGATATTTTAATTAGTGGTTGATTTCTATACCCATCATATTGCGGTGTGATGGGTATATATGCAAGCGATGAGTCAAGTTGTGTAATAAATGCTTTTCTTTCGCTGATAAAAGTAGAAATAATAGTATTAGCCAGTAATAAGAGAGATTTATGTTCTGTAATAGCAATAGTAACAACGTCCTCTATTTCCGAATTTGGTTGCTGTTCAAGTAGTTGACTCAAGTGAGAGATTAAATCATTTGTGGAGCATGACTCAGGATGAATTTGTATTAAGTTGGCTATATATGGGTTTATTTCTTGCAAGATGGAATCAATAAAATAATTATAAAAATCAAAAGATTTTTTTAATAACTTGGTTTTTCTATCTTGAAAAATTGCATTGGAAATTATTTGAATTGATTGGATGGAAGAAGATATTGTGGCTAGTTTTTGAATAGACGTTAATGTTTTATCTTCAAATAAATGTTGAAGATCTTGAATTTTCTTATCAAGTACCTGCGTTGGTGTTTGAGACTGGTGAGGACGGTGATGATTATCAAGATAATTATTAAACTTTTTAATGAACGCTAATGTACCACTAGGAGTGAAAATCCATGGTCGATAAGATAGAATTAATTGTTTTAAATCTTCGTCACCTGCACAACCATAAAACAATGCTTCCATCACGACAGCTGAGCAGTTATGGTTTAACATACCAAAGAAAGGTAATTTCTTGGAAAAGCCGTCAAAAAACTGCTTTATCCTACTTTCAGAAGGGCCATATCCATCATCTTCTAAAGAGGGAATTCGAATATAATGACTACATGATTGATATTTCTCATCACAATCTAAACTACATAATACAAACTCAGGCCAAACCGAAATATTGGGATAAAAGCTAAGATAAATAGGAATGGATGTTGTCATCAAAGCAGCATGCGGTTTTTTTAACTCATCTTTCGAGAAAACAAGCATGTAAATCATAAGAAATAGCTCGTGTGATAAAGTGTAATAATATTTTTAATGACTAACAAAATCTTGATGAACGTGACATTGGCATGATCGTTTCTAATCTTTCAGCTAATGAAATAGGAGTTATATTGCTTTCATTATTTGAAGGGTGATAATTAGGATTATAATAGAATTCTTTACTTATCCCATGTTCATGTGTGACATGATAAGCACCTTTAATACATGATGCTGGAATATCTCCAATAATATTAACTTCTTGTTTTTGTTTTGCTAATGCTAAACGAATATGATGTCCTCTTGCTGCAAGCGTAGGCATGATATCTATTCCTCCTAGCCCGTTATAATCAATTTCAAGTAAATATCCATCAATCAGTAAGACTTTTCCACTGTCTTTATAACCCCTGGATATCATCCCAAGCGCATAGGTTCCAGCAAGAGTTTTATTTTTACTAGTTGAAATACCCATACTTAAACTTGCATCGCTTATGTAATCATCAATGGCTACAGATGATTTTCTATTTTTTAATCCGTTAGCAAAAATGTCCATAAGAACATCAAAGTCTATTCTCATACCTCTGTATAATGTCCCAGAGTAAAAGACTATTTTTTTTTCATCAGGATAGAAGCATTCCCATCTACCAGTTGGATCGTCTTTAATTAGCGCATCCAAGAAATAAGAAGCAAAAGAATGGTTATTAATCTTCCCTTGCTTTCTTAAGGTAAAAAGGAACGCTTCAATCGTTTTTTTTTGGATTTCTTTTTTGGGGGCTTTTTGCAATGACTTTCTAAAATCAACTAATTCTGAATATTCATAACAACTGTGTCGTATGCAGCTAAACAAACCTGGGGTATAACCAGCACGAGGTTTTTGATTAGTATAATTTTCAAGTGCTGTGAGATATATATCAAGATAGCTACATAACATATTATATTTCTCTTTAAGGCGGTGTTAATTTTTGCTGATTCTTCTCTAGAATCATTTTATGTGTAAAAAATTAACACCACCTTAAAGAAAGCAATAGTATAAAGGCAAAATCTCAGTACAAGACATCTTTAAGAATGAAAAATGAGCTATCTTGAAAAGGCACATAATACAAGGTTTGAAGGGCGTCTCGAACCAGGGATGGTAAGGAGAGCGAGGGCATGGATGCCCGTCCCTGAAAACCTTGTATTATGTGCCTTTTAAACGGATCTTAAATTTTTTATCCGTTAATGAGAGGCAATATTAGTTATAAAAGTAGTTTTTATTCTCCACCTTTCATTTCTAACATCAATTCATCACATTTTCTCGCCGCAATTTCATCTTTCACACGATATTTTGTCGCTAAAAATAACGAAATAGCAGTTAAAACAGCCAAGACAATAAAATCTGAACCAAATTTTAATTGGTCGGTTCCGCCACCAAAACTACCAAAATGAGAGATAATCGCTAGCCCACCAAAATAAACAAACATCCAAATGGCAGATTTAAAATCAAGTGGTGCTTGTCGAGCGCGTTTGGAGAAAAGGCGATATACCAAGTAAAAAGCAATAGCAAATGCAATAAAGAGGGTGAGTTTAAAAATCACTTGCCAGCCAGTCCAATACCCTATCATGGTGCAAATATATAATGCGAGAAACGACCATAACGTACCAAAGGGTAATTTAATAGTACGTGGTCTATCTGCTAATTGGTATCGCAACGCAAGTAAGCAAACAGGGCCTAAAACATAAGAAAAGGCCATTAATGAGCTGATAAAATCAACCATTAATTTCCATCCCGGAAAGGGAAAGAAAAAGATAAAACTTAATACCAAATTTAATAAAATGGCGGTAGTAGGAATACCTTTGCGATTAACTAAAGCCAAAAAGTGTGGCATTTGCCAATTATTACTCATTGCTTGTAATGTGCGAGCACCCGTGGTGACATACATTAAGCCCGCACCCATTGGTGCAACCATGGTATCGACATATAAGACACCTAACATAAACACACTGCCTGCCATTGCAAGCAAGGTAACTAAGGGGCTGGCTGATTTAGCAAAATTTAATCCAGCCCACCCATGCGTTAAGCTAGCAGCTGGAATAGCACCGATAAAAGCCGTTTGTAATAATACATAAACAATCAAACACACAAAAACACTACCAATTAACGCAAAGGGAATGGTTCGACGTGGGTTTTCAGCTTCGCCCGCTAATTCGACCACATTTTTAAAACCATTAAATGCAAATACAATCCCACCTGCTGAAATAGCAGCAAAAACACCGTGCCAACCATCTGGCATGAAGCCACCATCGGTACTAAAATTCGAAGGATGAAAACTTAACACAATTAAGGTAATAGCCGCTAAGATAGGAATAATAATTTTCCAAATAGCAATCGCATTGTTAAAACGCATGACTAAACGCAACGAATAAATATTGGCAATACTAAAAATAATTAATAGAAAAGCGGCAACCATATAACCATGTACACTTAACGACGTGTTGATGCTATTGGGATCTTTAGACAACCAGGGGAAAAAATACGAGGCATATTGCAAGACAGCTTGCACTTCAATAGTGGGTAATACTGCAACGGTAAGCCAGCTAATCCAACTAAAAACGACACTGACAATGATGCCGTGGGTTGCATTCGGTAAATGGGAGCTTCCACCAGGAACTGGCAATAAGGTCGAAATTTCAGCGAAAGTAAACGCAACGATAATAATTAATATTGATGCAGCAATCCAGGAAAGAATAGCAGCAGGGCCAGCCATTTGACTGCTGTAATAACCACTGAATAACCAACCTGAACCGATAATGGCACTGACTGAGCCAAACATCATCGTCCACGCACCGATAACACGTTTATATTGATTGTTTTTCAATTTCTGATTCCACTTTTATTAAGGTCTAGGTGATAAAAGACAATTTGCTGTATAATAGGCGCTCATTTTGCCGGGATTTTATACTAATGTCGATAGATTTTAAACAAATTCAATTTCTTAAAAGTGCTGCTGAATTAAGCCACTTACCATTTGATAGCGGGGCAGAAGTTGCTTTTGCTGGCCGTTCTAATGCGGGTAAATCCAGTGCGATTAATGCGATTACTGGACATCGTCATTTGGCTAAAACTAGTAAAACACCGGGCTGTACCCAACTTATTAATTTATTTTCATTGAATGAAAATCAGCGTTTGGTTGATTTGCCAGGCTATGGCTATGCCAAGGTTCCTAAGGCCATTAAAATGCGTTGGCAAGATACCTTAACGCAATATCTACAAACACGCCAATGTCTGCGTGGGTTAATCTTGTTAAGCGATATTCGCCATCCATTAAATCCTTTTGATCAATCATTAATCGAATGGTCGTTTGAGGTTAACTTGCCGGTAGTGATGTTATTGACTAAAGCCGACAAATTGGGCTTTGGTGCCGCTAAGAAAACGGTAATGGAAGTCAAAAAAGCAGCTAGAGAATATCCCAATTTAGAAGAAGTAGTGATTTTTTCTGCCCATGCCGGAACGGGATTGGTTGAAGCAAGAAGTTTGATTGCTAAGTTATTGAAATAAAAGACAAAAAAACTGGTGAAGCAAGTATCGCTCCACCAGTATAAAACAGTTGTCAGGTATGGGGATAACCTGACAGTGTTTTCCGCCCGAGAGGGTTTAGGCGGACAAGCGCACATTGCGCTCAGTATTATTAGTAAAAGAATGTGCAAAAAAGTTCCATCTCATCATGTAAATCATTTTAAATTACATAATTTTTATATATTATTCAATTGGTTAGTAATTTAGCCCGGGTTGAGGCGTCATCATGTGAATGAAATGCCAATAATATGATAATTCACCATTAGTGATAAAACACGCATGACGCGTAACCCGGGAGCGAGCGAGCCCCTGCTGCAGATCCAGGGTTTCACGCGCTAACAAACATTTTTCAATTTCCTTGGTTATCCCGGGTCCTGTGATTTTTTCATTTCCGAAACGCGTCCACGTCGGGCCACATCTGTAATTTGCTTTTTAATTCAAGATCGCATAAAATTACCGCCCTCTCCTTGCTTTGTGGCGCGGGGCTACAAAGCTGGATAAACCGTAAGGAGTTATTTTATGTTAAGACACTATGAAATCGTGTTTCTGGTCCATCCAGACCAAAGCGAACAAGTTCCTGGCATGGTTGATCGTTATAAAGCCATGATCGAAGGGAATGGCGGCAAAATTTACCATGTGGAAGACTGGGGTCGTCGTCAATTAGCGTACCCAATCAATAAAATGCACAAAGCTCATTACATCATGATGAATGTTGAATGTAATCAACAAGCGTTAGATGATTTAGTGCATAACTTCCGTTTTAATGATGCAATATTGCGTCACTTGGTAAATCGTATGCATGACGCCGTAACTGAGCCTTCTATCATGATGCGCAAAGAAGAACGACATGAACAACATGACGACGCAGGTCGTGATTAACCAATAAACCAGGAGATTTTAAAATGGCAAGTTTTTCTCGTCGCAGCCGTAAAAGCTGCCCATTTGCTTCCGCTGGTGTGAAGCACATTGATTATAAAGATGTAGCAACCTTAAAGAAATACATCACTGAAACCGGAACTATTGTTCCTAGCCGTATTACCGGTGTTTCAGCTAAATATCAACGTATGTTGGCGCATGCTATTAAGCAAGCTCGTTTCTTGGCATTGTTGCCATATACGGACCAACATCAACATTAGGGGCTGTTGACAATTCGCTAGGCTGAGGCAAAAAGACATGATTTTCGAGTACCGCAGCGCAGCATACATAGTAGTATTTGAGCAGCGGAACACAGAAAATCGAGGCTTTATGCCCAGCATAGTAGAATTGTAAACAACCCCTAATTGAGGTTGTTACGGTTCAAGGATAGGTAGTGTAGCGTCATGCAAAGACTAACAACGTTACTGCTAGAGAAATGGTGGTTTACCATTATCTTAATCATAGGGTTTTATTATGTACCCTACTTGAGTTGGTTAAGTGTTATTCTGGCCGCGTTGTTTACGTTAGCGCATGATCTGCGTTTAAGTTGGATAGCCCTGGTAGCGTTAGTAGTGCCTGTTATAGCTACTTCCGCAATACAGGACCATACATTTGTATGGCTTATCCCGGCTAATTTGGTATTTGTTTGGTTTACAGCTTGGATTCTGCGACGGTTTCAAAGTTGGAGTGATGTGTTTAACTTGGCAGTTGCCTTGTTAGTAGTGCTAATTCCAGTTATATATCTGTTGCATCCTGATATTCAAGCCACCTGGACAGCCTTTTGGGCATGGTTGGTTAACTCGATCGGAGAGGAAGTTAAGCAATATAGTCCACTGCTTTATAATGCAGGTGTCCATGTCCCTTTATGGGCTTGGTGGTCAGAATTAATTGATTATTTACAGGGGATTCATGCTGATACCTTCTTACCAAAAATTAGTACAGGTTTGTTGATACTCGGTTATTTATTAGGAAATTTGATTAATCTTTTGATTGCGCGGGGGTGGTATTTAACATATCGCTCCAACGGTTCCCTGGCAGTAGAGTTGCGAGATATTAAACTGCATGTGGGGGCAACATTAGCGCTAGCATTAGTGCTAGTATGTCAAAATGATTGGTTGCCTTATAGATTAGATATGTTGTGTGCATTGTTCGGCTTGTTTTTTTTAGCGGGCTTGAGTCTTGCTCACTGGTTGGCAAACTGGCGCGGAAAAGCGTGGTTATGGTTAATATTGTTATATTTGGCGTTAACTATTATCCCGGTAACGATAAGTTTGTTTTTAATAGTGCTAGCAATCATTGATAGCATTATTAACGTTAGAAAAAGATTGACGAAAGAGGTAATTCACGATGGAAGTCATCCTGCTAGAAAAAATTCGTAACTTAGGCGCGTTAGGCGACAAAGTTAAAGTTAAACCTGGCTATGGTCGTAACTTTTTGATGCCACAAGGTTTAGCAGTACCTGCTAACGCCGCTAATATGGCATCATTTGAAGCTCGCCGTGCTGAGTTGCAAGCTGCTTCTGCTGAACGTTTAGCCGCTGCGCAAAAACGTGCACAAGCATTAGAAGGCGTGGTAGTAACCATGGCTGCGCGTGCTGCAGAAGGTAAATTGTATGGTTCATTAACTGTACGTGACGTTGCGGAAGCAATCACCGCTGCTGGCGTCGAAGTTGCTAAAAGCGAATTACAAATGCCAAATGGCCCAATTCGTTTTATCGGCGAATACGAATTTGCTGTGGAATTACACACTGATGTGGAAACCATGGTTAAAGTTGTGGTTGTTGAAGAAAAGTAATTTTTTTCAAGTTTAAGCTACGATTATTCGGGATCGATTTATCAATTGATCCCGAATTTCATATATATATCTAGGGACTGTTTACAATTCGCTAGGCTGCGGTAGAAAATCGAGGCTTAATGCCCAGCATAGTAGAATTGTTAACAGTCCCTATCTTTATTCTATTTATGCAGCGAATGCACTGCGTTCCTCTCTACTCGCCATATCTACCATTTCTATACTTGAGCCCGGTGGAGGTAATTGGTTAGATGCATAAGGTTTATTCACTTTTAACCATGATCTTAAGCTAGTTTCTTTGGCCAGCAATGCGCTTAGATTTAATTCATCTTCAGCTGAGAAAAAACTATGCTTGGTTTGTTTTGCATGCAAAATTTCTGCATCATTATCAGCGAGCTTCTTTTTGGTTTCAGCAGTAGCCGTTGTTTCATTTGTTAACGAGACTAGAAGTGCTTGACGAGTACTTAATAAATTAATGAAGGGTGCAATTGCCGTATTATTGAATCGAGTTAAATACGTGCGAATAAATTGATATTCACCATAATGGTTGAGCCATTCATGCCAAGATGATTTTTTATCGATCAGGTTTTTATCATCAGATGAAAATTCATTGAAAATAACGGCAGTGAGTTGGTCTTGATAAGAGGTTGCATTAAAGCCTGTTTTCATACTGCCGAGTAAATTATTGACATTAGTATTAACTAAAACTTTCCATGTCTCGAATTGTATTTTAAGTTTTTCGATTTCATCTTCATTAGTTTGCCAAAAAGTACTTGAGTAAGACATCATTATTCACCTTAAATGTATAATACTTAATTAAAAGATAGATGAAGTTATTGTGATTGTCAGATATCAAATTTAAAAAAGTTCTTCCCTCATGTTTGCCGCGAAGCGGCTGAGCTAATCAGAATGACAGTGCTTGAAAGTAAATTTCACTTGACTCCGAAGACGCTATTTACATCAAACTATCCGGCTTGGCTTATTCTATTTTTATCTTTTGAATAGGCTTGGAATGGATCATGAGTTTCTAACCATATTTGTAACTTTGTTTTGTGTTTATGTAAAGTTTTAATAATTTCTTGATCATCTTTACTGAAGAATCGATGATGTTCTGCTTCGGATTGATGCTTTTTTAGTTCGAGTTGTTTAGCTTTTGTGATTAACTCGTGGTCTAGCGGTTTTTGGTTTGAACTTTCCTCCGTATAAATTAACTGCATTGTAGCTTGGTGTTCACACAAAATTGCTAGATAGTCTTTGAGCTCTTCATTTTTAAAATGAAATAAGTAATTACTAATAAATTGATATCTAGCGTAGTTTTTTAACCATTCATCAAAGATAAAGTGTTCTATCAATGCGTTATCTGTTAATGAAAGGCGAGAATCAATAAAAGACGTAAGATCTGCTTCGAAAGTCTTTAAGTCCAAAACTTTAGGTATGGTCGAAAGATATTCATTTGCTAATGTATTAAATACTACTTTTAATCGTTCTAATGCATCATCACGATAGATAATGTGTTCATGTTCAGCAAAAGATTGTAATTCAATAACCTCATGTTCTTTATCAGCATCCTTCGACGAGTTGTTAAAAAATCGTTGCATAAGAAACAACCTCAAAAAATATTTTATTAATTAATAGGTTGTATTATAACAATATTGAATTGAGGTATGGAGTATTTATAAAATTACTGTCATAAATAGATAAGAGATTTAAATAAATTCTTATCTGCATAATTAATAAACAAAAATCACAAATCAGTAGGCAAAATCTTACAAGAATAGTAACATACGGGTAACAAAATAAAGCGAACGAAAATAAACCATGACCACAGCAACCTTGAACAAAAGCCGTAAACGTACGGGTGATACGAAGCTAGATGAGCTTAAAATGCCGCCGCACTCCATTGAGGCAGAGCAGTCGGTATTAGGTAGCTTAATGCTAGATAATAATGCCTGGGAAAATATTGTTGATCGCATCCAAGAAAAAGATTTTTATCGTCATGAGCATCGAGTCATCTTTCATGCCATGGAATTGTTAGAGAAAAAAAATCAACCATTTGATGTGATTACGTTAGCGGAAACACTCAAAGGTTTAGGTGAATTAGAAAATGTTGGGGGTGAACTGTATTTATTTGAGTTATCAAAAAATACCCCTAGTGCAGCCAATGTGAAAGCTTATGCTGATATCGTGCATGAACGTTCAGTATTGCGTCAATTAATTGGTGTTGCTTCTGATATTGCTGATACGGCATTTAATCCAGAAGGGCGAGATAGTGTTGCTTTATTAGATGAAGCGGAACGCAAAGTTTTTGAAATTGCCGGTCAAAGCGGTCGTGGTAGTGGACCACAACGTATTTCTACCTATTTGGCGCAAGCAAATGAAAAAGTCCATTTATTATCAGAAACTAATCAACCAGTGACTGGTTTGGCGACCGGATATACTGATTTTGATCATATGACATCGGGTTTGCAAGTCGCAGATCTAGTTATTGTGGCGGGTCGGCCATCGATGGGTAAAACAACTTTTGCGATGAATATTGCCGAACATGCGGCCATGAAATCAGGCAAACCTGTGCTAATTTTTTCAATGGAAATGCCGGGCGATGCATTAGCATTACGTATGATGTCATCATTGGGTCGTATTGAATTACAAAAACTACGTACCGGTGATTTAAATGATAACGATTGGCCGAATATTGCTTCAGTAGTTGGAATGTTATCGGAACGCCCCATGTTTATTGATGATACGCCTGCATTAACACCTACTGAATTGCGATCAAGAGCACGACGTATTGCGCGCGATAATGGGCAATTAGGGTTAATTGTGATCGACTATTTACAATTAATGCAAGTGGGCGGCAATAGTGAAAATCGTACTGCAGAAATTTCAGAAATTTCTCGATCATTAAAAGCGCTAGCTAAAGAATTAGCGGTACCGGTGATTGCTTTATCGCAGCTTAATCGTAGTCTGGAACAACGTGCAGATAAACGGCCAGTAATGTCAGATTTGCGCGAATCAGGTGCAATTGAACAAGATGCGGATTTAATCGCATTTATTTATCGAGATGAAGTTTATAATCCAGATACACGAGATAAAGGGATTGCTGAAATTATTATTGCCAAGCAGCGTAATGGTCCTATTGGCCGAGTTCGATTAAGCTTCCTTGGACACCTCACTCGTTTTGAAAATTATGCTGATAGCCAACGCTATGGGAGTTTGGATTGAGTTATACTACAACAGCTCATATCAATCTCAATGCCTTGCAGCATAATTTAGCACGAGTACATCAACTTGCTCCAGGTTGCAGAGTAGTGGCCATGGTAAAAGCCAATGCCTATGGCCATGGACTATTGACAATTGCACATGCCCTGGAGCATGTTGATGCATTAGGCGTCGCACGTATTCATGAAGCACTCAAATTACGTCAGGCTGGGATAAAAAAACCAATTGTATTAATGGAAGGTTTTTTTGAGGCGTGGGAATTACCCATCATTGCTGAAAATCAATTTGATTTAGTAATACATCAAGTCGAACAATTACAAGCATTAACTCAAGCTCGACTCACATCACCCATTCGAATATGGTTAAAACTTGATAGTGGAATGCATCGTTTAGGTTTGCCTCCCGAACAATTCATAACAGCGTGGCAAGCGTTACATAAAAGCGTTAATATCAATCCAGATATTATCTTGATGACACATTTTGCATGTGCAGATGAACTAGCAAATGATTACACTAATCAGCAAATTAAACTATTTAATGAAATGACGGCGGACTTGCCTGGGTCACGCAGTTTAGCGAATTCAGCTGCCATTATGAAATGGCCTGCTACGCATGGTGATTGGGTGCGGCCTGGAATCATGCTATATGGCATTAGTCCGTTTGCTGATAAAACTGGCGTAGAGTTAGACTTAAAGCCAGTCATGACATTGCGGTCACGTTTGTTAAGTATTCATCAACAAAAACAAGGCGATTTAATTGGGTATGGTGGGACTTACCGTTGTCCTGAAAATATGCCTGTTGGATTAGTCGCGATTGGTTATGGTGATGGATATCCACGCTATATTCCTGCTGAAGGAACACCCATTCTAGTCAATGATAAATTAACTCAAGTTGTGGGTCGTGTATCGATGGATATGATTTATGTCGATTTACGAAAAATTTCTCAGCCTAAAATAGGTGATTTTGTCACATTATGGGGTGATGGGCTGCCAATTGAATATATTGCACAAGCAGCAAATACAAGCACTTATGAATTGGCTTGTGGGGTCACCTCTAGAGTCGAGTTTGTTTACAATTCTACTATGTCGCAGCCTAGCTAATTGTAAACAAACTCTAGAAGTTGAGTAAAGAAATTATGGCCGTAAATAATCAATTTGATTTATTAAAAATTCGACGCTTTGCTCCTTTTTTCTGGACCCAATTTCTAGGAGCCTTTAATGATAATGTTTTTAAAAATGCATTAGTCATTTTCATTGCTTTTCAAGCGACAATAAGTACATCCAAGTCAGATACATTAATTAATATATGTCAGGGATTGTTTATTTTACCTTTCTTTTTATTTTCAGCAACAGCGGGACAAATTGCAGATAAGTATGAAAAATCCCGATTAATTCGTTATGTAAAATTGCTTGAAATAATCATCATGATGTTGGCTGCTGTCGCGTTTTATATGCAAAGTGTGCCGTTGCTGATTACCACATTATTTTTATTAGGCACACAAGCAACTTTTTTTGGGCCAGTAAAATATGCGATTTTGCCACAACATTTATATGATACAGAATTAATTGGTGGTAATGGTTTAGTTGAGATGGGTACATTTGTTGCCATTTTAGTCGGAACATTATTTGGTGGTGTAGCGATTGCATTACCGCATTTCGGTATTGCAACCATTGCTTTGGCAACAATTAGTTTTGCAGTATTAGGATGGGCAGTAAGTCGTTATATTCCAGTCGCGGCAGCAGCTGATCCGGAGTTAAAAATTAGCTGGAATGTTTTTAAACAAAGTTGGCGCAATATTCAATTTGCTAGAGAAAATCGTGGGGTTTTTCTATCAGTATTAGGTAACTCATGGTTTTGGTTTTTTGGCATGGTGTTTTTCGCACAAATTACCAATTACGCCAAAATTAATCTAGGCGGCAATGAACATATTGTTACGTTGCTATTAATCATGTTTTCAGTTGGCATTGGTATTGGCTCAATTTTGTGTGAGCGATTATCGGGTCACAAAGTCGAAATTGGTTTGATTCCATTCGGCTCAATTGGCTTGACCTTATTTGCCGTGGATCTTTATTTTGCAAATCCTGGTTTATCATCCGTACATGACATTGGGGTAGCTACATTTTTTTCCACATTCCAACATTGGCGCGTGCTATTTGATTTATTATTGCTGGGGGTATTTGGCGGGTTTTATATAGTGCCTTTATATGCAGTAATTCAGCAGCGTAGTGCCCCTAAACATCGATCACGAATTATTGCAGCGGCCAATATTCTCAACGCTTTCTTTATGGTGATTTCATCGATTTATGCCATTGTTTTATTAAATTTAGGATTAACTATTCCACAACTATTTTTATTAACAGCAGTTTTAAATGCCTTGGTAGCAGTTTATATTTATAGTCTGATGCCAGAATTTGTCATGCGGTTTATGGTCTGGATTTGGATTAGCATTCTGTATCGAGTTAAGTTAGAAAATGTAGAAAAAAATATTCCAGAAGAAGGGCCTGCCGTTTTAGTTTGCAATCATGTTAGTTATGTTGATGCATTAATCTTGATGGCATCAATTCGTCGCCCCATTCGTTTTGTGATGTATCACAAGATTTTTAATATCCCAGTGTTACGTTTTATCTTTAAAACTGCAAAAGCCATTCCTATTGCTCCAGCAAAAGAAGATGCGGCATTAAAGGATAAAGCGATGGATGAAATAGCCACAGCGTTAAAAAATGGTGAACTAGTCGGTATTTTCCCGGAAGGGGGAATTACTTATGATGGTAAAATTCAATCTTTTAAACCGGGTATAGCAGAAATTATTAAACGTACACCAGTCCCCGTTATTCCATTGGCATTACATGGCTTATGGGGTAGCTTTTTCAGTCGCAAATACGGTTTTGCGATGAGCCATATGCCGCGACGCATTCGCGCCAAAATTCAATTAAGAGCAGCGGATCCGGTAGCACCCGAGCACGTTACTGTAGCAGGCTTGGAAAAAATCGTGACTGAGTTGCGTGGGGTGGAAGAGTAGTGAATTATATTTTTATTAAATATTTGCAAATTGATTGATATAGACATCACCTTCGGGAAAATGTGCAATTATTTTTAATTCGCCGCCCATGGCTTCTATATAATTTCTTAAAGTTGAAATATACATATCAGTGCGTCGTTCAATTCTCGATAGATTAGCCTGCTTGGTCGATAACATTTCCGCCAAGTGCTGTTGGCTGAGATGTTTTGCTTGTCGTAATTCTTGTAATGGCATTTCTTGCAGCATTTTTTTTGTTTTATTTTTAGCTTTCAGTTGTGCAGCAAGAGGCATTTTAAGCCGTAATTGATTAAAGTCTTTTACCATTTTATTACCTCTTTTTATTTAAAGTATCAATGTATTCTTTGTATAACTTATCAGCTATTGGAATATATTGATCGTACCAACGTTTATTCCCAATTTTATTGCCACCCAATAATAATATGGCATTTCGATGAGGATCAAATGCATATAAGACTCGGTAGGGTTTTCCTCGATGTTGAATCCTTAATTCTCGCATATGTGAGTATTTTGAATCATTAATACTTGACGAATAAGGGAAGGGCAAATTAGGCCCGCATTCTTCAAGTAATCCAATTATTGAGTCAATACTAATTTGAGTTGCTATACTTAATGTTTCCCACCAAACCTCAAACTCATCCGTATACTTAATGTTCCACATATATCTAAACCATTTAATAATTATTACACAAAAGGCATATTACGTCAATGTAATATCCTAATTGATATTCATTACTTTTCTAACTCACATGCCTGTTTATAATAAACTTGCTGTACTTTTCTGCCTTGTGGCGTTTTAGCGAGCTGAATGATGATATCGATGACAGATTCTAATTCGCGACGAATATCAGCGTCTGACATGGCGGGTACATTATTTAATTTGTACATTTGAGTCATACGCATAAAAGCAAGTTCTGGATTGCTAGCATGAATGCTAGTCATACTACCTTCATGGCCCGTGGCGGCGGCAGCAATAAAATCAGCAATTTCTTTACCACGAATTTCACCAATAATGATGCGATCAGGACGTAAGCGTAAGCAACATTGCACGAGATCTTGCATAGTGACTTTTGCTAAACCTTGTTCACCTTTTATTGCGAGTAATCGGACTTGATTGGGATGTGAAATGGTTAATTCGCGTGTATCTTCTAATAAAATTAAACGCTCATGCTGTGGAATAGTTTCTAAGCAAGCACGTAAAAAAGTTGTTTTGCCACTAGCCGTTCCACCGGAAATAACGATTGTTTTTTTGCATAGGATTGCTTGTCGTACAAAAGCATCCCAATTTTGCTGATGGTAAAATGATAATAATAACTGTTCTGATTCTGGTAAATGTAAAATAGATTTTGCATGTAACTGCGCTGGTTGTGTGAATTGATAAAACTGTTGTTGGTAATAATCATCCAGTGTCATATGCTTTGCTACTGCACGTCGAATAGAAAACGTGGGATGTAATGCAGCAGGCGGTAATACTAATTGAATACGCGATCCATCATGCAAATTACCTGATAGAATCGGATAAGCTTCATTTAAAATTTGTTGGTTTTCATGGGCAATCAGCTGAAATAAAGCGTACAACATATTTTTATCGAGAATAGACAGTTCATGTTTTTGTAAAGTGCCATTCTTTTCAACAAAGATTTCGCCTGGTTGATTTAATAAAATTTCAGATACTGCAGGATCATTTAACCAATCAGATAATGGCACTAACATACCTGCGGCATTAGGCGAAAACTCAGACATTATTGTTCTCTCTATTCATTACATCGTAAAAACTTAAATCTCTGGTCACAAATACATTAATAGCTGCGCCTTGTTCAATATGTAAGGTTGGAGAATTATTAATGGTATTTTGTAAACTGGCAGCGGCACTATCATTTAATGACTGTGTGATAGCCGAACGATATTCTGATGCAGAATTATATTGGTCGCCGCCATTTACCCCCACGTTTGCAGCACCTGCGCCTAAAATAGAGAGCAATGTTGCTTGACCGAAGCGTGACCAGAAATGTGTTTCAACACTATCTGCACCTTGCCCACTTTGACCTAATGGATCGGTGCTAGGACTATCAAGTTGTGCTGTTGTGCCATCAGGTAATAGGACGCGATTCCACACTACTAATATGCGTTGTTGGCCTTGTACCACGGATGAGGCATATTGACCTAGTAAACGTGAACCAGCTGGAATTAATGGTTGATTCCCGATGTAGGCATAAACTGGCATAGTGACTACGGCGCGAACGCTACCAGGCAAATCAGAATTAATGGCTGTTTCGAGAGCGGCATGAATCATTTCACCAGATGCAACCGTATAATCAGGATTTTTAATTGAGGTAGCGGTTGTAGTATCACTTTCAGAGGTTTGATTGATAAAGGCTGCATTACTGCCTTTACCTGCATAAATTGCATTGGAGACATTATTATTGACGTTCTGTGCATTAGTAATGGGTAAAGTAACTGCCGCATTCTGTTCAGCTGAATACATTAATGTCGGTGCATTCAGACGTGCACGAAAAGCTCGAATTGATGCTTCATTAGGTTGGTTGACAGAAGGTTCTTGTGATGGTGTATCATTCGTTATTGTTACAGATGGGGGAGATAGCGCAGACTTTTCTTGATTTAAACGCGCTTGCGTTTGTTGATTAATTCTTTCCAACGTAGCTAAGTTTTCTGCTAAAGCGCGATTAATATCTTTGGTATTGATGGTATTAGTAGCGGTTTCTATCTCTTTCTGTTCTTTATGGGGTTTAGAAAAAATAAAGCCCATGCTGACAATTACCAACATAGTTCCCAGCATAGTATAAATTAAAAGTTTTTTTGGTGTTAAGCCAGGTTCTTCTGATACTAAAGATGGATTATCAGGCATTTCAGGAGGTTGTGGTGTAGTCATTATTAAGCAACTCCTTGCTGACGCAATTGCTGAATCACTTTATTGTTAAAAATACTTGTGACTTTATCTTTCCCATCACGCAAGGTAAACTCAGGCGAAATTTGTTGTACGATCAAATATTCCCCATCACGCCGGTAATTGACAACGGATTCATGTCCTGCCTTATTATCAACTGCAAACACAGCGGGTACTGGCTGACCGGGACGTAGTTGCATATAAGTAAATTGCCCATCATCAAACACATGTAGCGGTAATACTTGTGGCGAACCACTGAAGCTATAATTCCAATTGTAGTTTTTTGGATTTTGAGCAACATTAACTAAAGCTTGTTGTTGCTGTTTTTGAAAATTTAATTGCTTTAACAAAGCAGCTTTTTCCTCATCTGGATAAGTGAAGCGAATGGCATAGGTTGGTATTATTTGTGGGTTATCAGTACTACTTAAGTGAAAGTAATATGTGTGTTGATTGGTAACAACAGTCATATTAGTATTGGAATCGGACATGGTTGGTTTTAGAAATAGCATATTGGGTAATTGTTTTTGCACATCCAAAGTCCAAGCAGCAACATCGCCACTTTGAATATCTTCAATAATTTCATCTTTATTAAAAGATATTTGCGTAGTTGTCATAGTGCTGCCTTTAATTTTCACTACATTGTCAGGATCATATGGCACGACGCGGATCCTATAGTCACTAGCTAAAGGACGTGGTGCCTGCGCTGCCATGACATCGAGGGAAAAGACTGCTAAAGTAAGCGTTAAGATAATTTTTCTCATGATTTTTCCTAATATAATTTGCACAAAATAATTTTAAATTTACTCTTCACTTCTTTGTTGCAAGCTGTAATGAGTGACCGTGAAACCATTCCAATTTTGCCAACGAATGTCTGGATTATTGGGTACGCCTCGATAAGTCCAATTAATTAATGCAGTTAATGGTGTCGTACTTTCAATGACGCCACTATTATTTTTAATAGTCACAGTGAAGTTTACTTGTGCTAAATTTTGATGAGATATTTTATTGCCATTATCAGAGTTCAACTTGATGTTATCCATAAACACAACATTATTAACATGAACAACTTTTTCAGCATTTTTACCAAAAGTATTGATAGGTGATTTAGGATTATGAGAGCTTTGTTCTTCATCATATTCTTTTGCAATAGCATCACTGCTGGTGATATTAACGAGTGAATATTGAGCATGAAATGAGTAAGAGCTATAGCTTTCACGGTTAATGACATAATTGACTAACTCGCTTTCAGTTTGAGCACGATTTTCTGGGGCATAAGGCTGTTTTGCAGGTTCAACCCACACGACACCATCATCGGATTGATGAACGACAACAAGATCGGTTTTTTCTAATGGCATCATGAGCATGATAGTAAATGCTAATAAACAAATTGCAGCTAAGCTAATATAAAATGCAATTTTATAGCGATTGGCTCTAGAAATAGATGCCGTATAAATATCATCTGCCCAGCTTGCAGCTTGGGTAAAATAAGATTGTTCTGAGTTTGAATCGTTCCATTTCATATGAATTTAACCTTGACGAAGTTTATTGCGAATGCTTTCTATAGTATTGCCAATGCCTTTACCAATTGACTCTCCGATTTTTTGACTGGTATTGACAGCCGAGCTAAAAGTACTGATTGTTGTACCAATAGCAGTGCTACCAGCTGCTCCAGTTTTAATTGCACGAGTAGCAAAACCGGCCATTAAATATGATCCAGAGATAGTGCCAACGGCATTTCCCAAATTCATAGCAATATTGGCGCTGCGCAAAATAATACCTATGCTTAATAGACTCATTAACATGAGTGGAACAAAGCTTACTAGGTTAAGATCTTTTACATCGATAGCATCGGCAACAATCTTAATCGGGATGACTTGTTCGGCAATGACTAAAACAAAACCTACAGTTGCTGATACAAGGATTTGAATTAATGCGTAACCAGCAATTTGTCCTAACCAACGATCACATAATCCATGCATGGATTTAAATAGTGTAAAACCGATGAAAAGAGGTGCAAGAGCCAACATTAAAGCTAACAATACTTGTGAACAAAGTAGCTCCATGGTAGCGACAATTATTAATATATAACCAAACCCCCAAACAAATAATCCACAAATATAAGGTGTGAAATTGTGAAAGGATCCTTTTTCAAATATTTTTTGCCCGATTAATGTAATGCTATCAAGCAAATCTTGTAATGCATTTTGAATCGTAGCATTACCAAGATTAGGTTTAGTTAATGGTGATGCTTTTATTAAAGCATTGCCAAGTTCGGATGAGCCATTGACAACCATGTTAACCACATAATTGGAAAAAATATCCCAGTTCATGGCAAAGGAAAAAATAATAGCTAATTTAAGGGTTACTTTTACTAAGTTACTAAATGATAACTGTATCCAACCTTGTGTGATACAAATTCCAAGAATGACAATATAGAGTGTCATTGCCAACAAAATGGGTTGTGCTAGTGTCTTATCCAAAGCATGGTAAGCAAGATTGACATAATCATCCGTTAAGACATGCACTTCTTCAAAAAGCCAATTTACGATTTCATCGTAATTAATAATTTGTCCCATGATATGCCTTTATTAATTTGGATAATTCCAACTGTTGATGGGTTTCTTAACACAACTCTGACCATAGTTAGGGCATGGAGCAGTTAATTCACTCTCAGCACAAGCAGTGAGCATGAATAACATGGCACAAGTTAAAAATATTTTTAATATTACTTTCATAACGTTTCCTTCATAATTATTTTTTTGGTAATGAATTAAATTGGCTAGCTAATGTATCTTCATCAATTTGTGCTGCTTGTGTTTGGGCATATTGTTGGTTTAACAAAGTTTGCATGCGCAATTGTTCAGCTTGCAAATAAGCAACTTGTGCTAATAGTCGTGAATTTAAATCTAACGCTTTTTTAGATGTATCAGCTTTATCAATTTGAACGGTCAAATCATGAATTTCATTTAATCGTTTATTGATATCATTAAATTCTTGTGAAGATTCAGCATAAGCTGCTTTATTAATTTTAATGTTTTGATCATAGATATCGGAACGTTCTATACTAGCGCCTTGGCTATAATTATCTTTTGACATGGTTTTATGCGTCTGTTCATATTCTTTCATCAGCTGTTGATAACGTGAAGGATTACCACCAGCTAATTCTGCAATTTCTTGATTCCATGTGTTAGCCGTCCATTGCCATGAAGCCAGGTCATTGCTCATTGCTCCATAATTAAAGAGGCCAGAAATATTACCTTTAACGGCTTCTACCTTATCTGCAGTATCAAGTAACTGTTGATTCATTTTATTTAATTCTTCTATTTGCTTTACAAGTTGATCAATGCTTTTATAATCAATAACCCATTGTGGTCCTGGCGCTGCATCCGCAAAGGCAGAATTAAATAAAAAAATTAACGAAAAAATGAGTAATATTTTTTTCATACTTCAAGCCTCCATTTTTGAAATATTGGCAACCATATAGCGGGGTCGTCACCAACTTCTTGGCGAATTTTTTCTAGTAAATTCACGGTTTTTTTGTTACCAGACAAAACTGCTAAAGTATCCGACATGTGCGATAAATTAAGACGGCACAAGGTTGATTCATGTTCTTGCTTTAATAAAAATAAACGGCTGGCAGGTTCATTGCCTTGTATGGCAGAAAACTCGGACTCTGTTAAATTAAATCCATCGATATAATGTTCTTTTTTAGCCTGTGGATTTGCAAAAAAAATATTGGTGGCACAATTATCTAAAATAACATTACGCAAAGCTGATTGTACGACACTTGCCGGCGATTGAGTGGCAAAAACCAAGTGAGCGTTATATTTTCTTAATGTTGGAAAATCCTTTTTTAGCCGCTCTACCCAATAAGGATCGGCGGCATACTGCCAACCTTCATCCAAATAGATTGATAATAATTGACCATTCATTTTTAGTTTAAGTAAATGCATGATATACATGAATACTGCCATTCTTACAGATGACGATTCATTATCTAAAAAATGAGTCATGTCAAAACCAGTTTTTGTTGATAGTTGAAAGTTATCAATTGGATTATCAAATAAATAAGCATATTCTCCATCAGAGTAACGATCATGTTGTCGTAACCAACGGCGTAATGAGGTCCAACGTGAAAAATTCATTGGGAGCATCGATACAATATTTGATAACTGGCGATGTTGCGGCGCTAAGTGTTGAAATGCATAATCAACGCATGATGTCATTGCTGAAGTAATTTCACTCGGTAATTCAGTTTCGTGCTCATTTTTGACTAATTGACATAACCACTCTTGGCAGAATTTACGATTTTCTGGTGTATCAGCTAGTTGCAATGGATTGAATGCGATATCGCGATGATTAGGTGATAAAATGGCATAACGACCACCACAGGCACGAATATAAATTTCCATTCCACGATCACGATCAAAGATAAATGTATTACCACCATAGCGACTGGCTTGTGCATCTAAAAAGGCCATCATCACTGTTTTCCCCGAACCATTGCCACCAATAATGGTGGTGTGACCTTTGGTCGGATTTTGTTTTTCAGAAGAGGTGCTTTTGGCGTGGAAATTAAAGAAATATGGTGTTTTTGATGGTGTCTCTAATAAGGTTACTGCACTGCCAAGATGGTTGCAGTCTCGATAACCGGTTCGATAATTATGTAAGGAGCAAAAATCAGCAAAATTTTGGCTGGTTATTAATGCATGACGAGCAATGTAATTAATATTGCCCGGAATCTGTGCCCAAAAAGCCGCCTCTTGGCCAATATCTTCTTTAATGGCAACCACACCTGATTCAGCATAACTACGCAATGCGTTATTAATACTTTGCTGTAATGCTTGGGGATTGTCAGCAAGCAACATTAACGTATGATGATGATAACCAGTAATTAAACGATCGCTGGCTAACATATCACGAGCATCGGTTAATTCACTCATTTGACTTTTGGCTGGATCGTTTACATTTTGTAATTTTATTAAATGCTGTTTTATTATTTTCTGCGAACTGTCACTTGCTTCAATGGCAAAGCTATGGGTGCTGATAAATTCACAATCTAAAAAATATAATGGATCAAACATCAATACATGGCTTTCACTACTATATCGCTTGATGCTTAACATAGCAGCAAAACGGTCGTGCTCACCATTATGTAATTGGATATATTTACCAAAAAAATAGCGATAACGACTTAAATATTGGCTAATATTGCCATGCGGATATTTTTCAAACATTGCTGATGTATTGGTTATTTCATGATTAAGTGGTGTTGGAAAATTTGGTTGAATTAATGGATATTGCTGTTCCGCATTTAATAATAAGCTAAAAAATTTTAGTAATTCACTGTACGGTTGTTCATTTTTCTCATGACTGCCAAGTAAATAGGGCTGGAATGGTGACAACATCACTAGCAATTGCATTAACAATTTTTCGTGATCTACAATTTGTTCTTGTCGAAATTGTTGGCGAGCATTTTTAATCAATTTTTCGCTGATACCTTGCAGCCAGTTAACTGTTTTAGTACCCTTTTTTAAATTGAGGCCACGGTATAATAAAGTTATATAAATATCATTGACATACAGTGTTTTATCATTAAATTGTTGATGATACTGTTGATCTAATTCATGTAGAAATTGATTATTAAATTCACCAGTTAACGAAATGTTTTGTTGATGTCGGTGTGTAGTAACATAAACACAAAACTTATCATCAATGCTTTTTAGAGCATGATGCCATGAACGATGGAATTGATTTAAATTATCATCCGTTTCAGTATCGAATGGTATACCTGCAACTTTTATTACCGATCCAATCATGCCGTGATGCGTTTCAAAAATGGTTGATGAATTTAAATGAGTTATCGGGCAGTGCTGAGCAATGCCGTTTTCTTGTCGTATTGCTTTCATCAAATTAGAATGGCTCATAACTTTGACAACCCCATATTTTATAATTGCGTACTTTGCCGCAACTCAATTTTTTACTGATTAAATTAAAAATATGATGATCAGCTCGACATGCAGCCCAACCACATAAATGTAATGGAATATACAGCAGTAAATAGCTGGCGGATCCCATCAAAATGAAGGCACATAAGCAAATCAAAACAATGATGCTCATGTAATCTAGCGTGACCCCGAGAAACATGGGTGGTCGTGTCAACGCGACAAATATTGGGTGTTGTTCGATCACGATAATGCCCCTACAGTGATGCACCTAAACCACATTGCTGCGCGATATAACCAGCGCTAAAGACAATACCGATGCCAATGATGCTGGCGATAGCTTGTTCTTTAGGAATTTTCCCTAGATGTAACCAGCCATAACCAATCCCAATGATAGATAACACAAATAAAACTTTGGCTGGGGTTGAGGTAAGTAAATTAACTAAGCCACCTAACACGGTGCTGATTTTATCGCTGCCGATATCGCTGGCGGCAGCCAACGCCATGCTTGGTAAACAGAGTAGACTGATAATGAAAACTGAAATTTTCTTTTCTAAGCGGGAGATGATGCGCATATTATTTACTCCTTGCATATTTATTAATTACGCAAACGAATAGATCCTATGTCATTAAGAATAAACTTTCAATACATTAATTAAATATTTTTTAAAATTGTTTAATTGTGTGGTGATTTAGGACGATACGACTTAGCTGAGGTCAAGTTTTAAATTTTTTGTCTGATTCAACGCTGGTGCTTTATTCTCTGTGCGAGAATATGAGAAAAGAGATTTCTTTAAAAGCCGTATGATATAAGGTTTTCAGGGACGGCCATCCATGGCCTAGCTCTCCTTACCATCCCTGGTCCGAGACGCCCTTCAAATCTTATATCATACGGCTTTTCACACATCTTAATTTTTTTGTAGGGCACAGAGCATTTTATTTATTTAATTATCAAGCCTAATAAAGCATTAATCTTTTTTGGTTAAAATTTGACTCCAATTTGTTAATGTTTGAGAGTGAAAAATGTCCCTTTATTTAGATTACGATGCCCAATTAGAATTTTTAACTGATTGCTATGACCATATCAGACGAATTGCACAAGGTGGTAGAATACATTTATTAGAAACATCAGAATTTGACGATGAAATTGATAGCAATCTACCCCCCGCAATTACTTTTGATATCGATGAAAATAAAGATAACTTAATTCGTGCAAAACTATTGATTTTTATTGCTATTTATAATCAAGTTGCAATGTTATATTTTAATAATCAGTATCTTAAAAAACATATTGATTTAATTGATATTTTTATAAAAGCGAAATCTGACTGTGCGATACAAAGCATGCACTTAATGGGGATGACACCAAGTGAGATTATTAAAGCACATCGTGATAGGCAGAATAAAAGTATCAAATTTGCAAATAATTTTATTGAGCCCGAGTCTTGTAAATTTCTGCGCGAATATGGTTTTTTTGATGCGGTAGCTCTTGTTCCTGATGATATTGTAGTAAATATATCAGAAACCAGAAAAGGAAAGGGGCTATAAGATTATAATAATCATCTTCATTAATAGCCTCCCCGTACCTTAAACCCACGCAAGCGATTGGCATTACTTACTACCGTCACAGATGATAATGCCATCGCTGCTGCGGCAATCATTGGATTAAGTAATAATCCAATAAATGGATATAACACGCCTGCGGCAATAGGAATGCCGATAATATTATAAATAAACGCACCAAATAAATTTTGCTTCATATTACGCACGGTTTGTTTTGATAATTGAATGGCATCAGCAACGCCATGCAATGATCCGCTCATTAAGGTAATGCCAGCGCTTTCAATAGCGATATCGGTTCCTGTACCAATAGCAAAGCCAACATCCGCGCTAGCAAGAGCAGGGGCATCATTAATACCATCACCAACCATGCCAACTTTTTCACCTTTATTTCGTAATGCCATTATTTTTGCTGCTTTATCTTGCGGTAATACTTCGGCAATAAAGTCATTTACACCAACTTGCTTGGCAATCGCATCGGCAACTGCATGATGATCACCGGTCAGCATAACAACTTTAATATGCATGTCTTTTAAGCGTTTTATTGCAGCAAGAGCTTCTGGTTTAATAGCATCAGCTAAAGTAATTAAACCAATTAACTTGTTGTCAATGGCAACATAAATTCCGGTTTCACTGGGGTGCTTTTGCAAAATTGATTGTGAAATTTGTGCATCGATAATAATATTTTTTGATAACATAAACTGTTGGTTACCAAGATAGGCAACTTTATTATTAATCATGCCGGTAACACCTTGACCTTCAATTGCCTGAAAATCAATGACAGGTAACAATTCACATTGTTTTTGCTTTGCTGAAGCAGTTATTGCTGTTGCTAAAGGATGTTCTGAATTAATTTCCAAACTTGCTGCAATCGTTAAGACATTTTTTTCATCATCACCATTTATTGCATAAACACCGGTCACGGTCGGTTTACCGATCGTAATAGTGCCAGTTTTATCTAATACAATCGTAGTTAAGGTACTAGCTTGTTGTAAGGCATCAGCTTGTCGAATCAAAATACCATTACTAGCGGCTTTACCTACACCAACCATGACGGAAATTGGGATAGCTAACCCTAATGCGCAGGGACACGCAATGACTAATACTGCCATACTGGTCACTAACATATAGGCAATTGGTGGCGTAGGGCCGAAGAAGTACCAAACAATGGCGGTAATAATCGATATAATTACCACAGTGGGTACAAATATAGCAGCAACTTGATCAGCCAAACGAGCTAATTTTGGCTTGGTATTTTGTGCTTGTTGTACTAATTCAATAATTTTAGCGAGCACTGTTTCGGTGCCGGTATGATTAATTTTAACGATAAAACTGCCACTTTTATTTAAGGTGGCACCAATAACTTGATCACCCACCATTTTTTCTACGGGCATTGATTCACCGGTTAACATCGATTCATCGATGTATGATTTTCCTTCAGTTATTTCACCATCAATCGGAATTTGCTCACCAGGGCGAACACGAATAAGGTCACCGATTTGTAATGTTTCAACGGGCACGTCACTTTCAGAATTATTTTTTATTAAACGTGCCATTTTCGGTTGTAAATTCATTAATTGTTTAATAGCGAGTGAAGTATTACGTCGAGCACGCATTTCTAAAGCAGCACCGAGATCAACTAAGGCAGTAATAATAAGTGCCGACTCAAGATAAATATGTTGCGCCATGGTTGGGAAATAGATTGGGAAAAATATAACGAAAGCTGAATACAACCACGCAATGCCAGTGCCCAAGGCAATTAACGTATCCATATTAGCAGTACGTGCTTTCAGCGCTTGCCAACTACCAATATAAAAATGACGACCAGCATAAATTAATATTACTAGACTTAATGCTAATAAGCCAAGATTCAGTAAATGCCCGTGGTAGCTAAATAAATCAGGCATCCAATTTAACATAGCCATGATCATCAATAAGATACCGATAGTGCCAGCTACAAAAGTTTTCACTAGCAATTGATGATAGTGTTGAGTTTCTGGTTGTTCATCATGATGGTGTAAATGGTCATGCGCATGAGTATGCACATTTGATGCTTGATAACCAATTTTTGTAATGGCATCAATTAATGTTTGCTCAGTTACACTTGTATTTGTAGTGATAGTTGCCATTTTAGTGGCAAAATTGACATTGGCCTGCTGTACCCCTGGTATGTCGGTAAGTGTTTTTTCAATACGAGCAACACAACTAGCACATTTCATACCAGTAATTTGCAAAGAGTGTTTGGTAGTCATAATATATCTAATCCATTATTAGTAAAATAAAGTATATAATACTTTTGTGTCTTGGGTAACAACCTCTATTATTATCTAAACATGTTTTTTTAAGGATAAAATTGCAATGATTAAATTGATGAAAATATTTATTGGAATGTCGATTAGCATTTTTATGCTAGCAAATACTTATGCCGCTACGAAAGAGAATGCTAATAAGTCAATTGAGCTAGTAATTACTCAAAAAAATATCGACGTTGATGGTAAAAAAACATGGGTTTACTATGTGTCGCAACCCAATGGTACATGGGGTTTTGAGGGGGTTAAAGGCCAATATTTTGATGCCACAGTAAAAAACGAAACAACTGTCCCAACAGTGTTACATTGGCATGGATTGATTGTTCCAAATGATCAAGATGGCGTACCTTATGTTACACAAGCACCCATTCCACCCGGTGGAACCTATCATTATCATTTTAAACTGTTACAAGCAGGTACATTTTGGATGCATTCGCATTTTGGTTTGCAAGTACAGCGTTATATGTCAGCGCCGTTTATCATTCATGATCCAAATGATAAAAGTGATGCGCAAGATGTGGTCATGATGTTGGCGGATTACAGTCCAAAAACACCGGATGCTATTTTTGCAGAACTTAAGAAAGGCATGCCTATGAATACGTCGGCAGCGACAAAGCAAAAAATGGCAATGCCAATGAATGATAATAAATCGATGTCATCGATGCAAAGCGATAATTCAATGGCGCAAAAGCCTGATTTAAATGATGTAAAGTACGATGCTTATTTAACTAACTATCAAACGCTAAAAAATCCACCCGTTATTCGTGTCCAACCGGGGAAAACAGTACGTTTACGTATCATTAATGGTGCGGCCATGAGTGGTTTTTTTGTTAATACCGGTAAATTACCTGGGCAATTAATTGCTGTAGATGGTAATGATATTCATCCCATTAATGGAACACAATTTCAAATTTCTGAAGCGCAACGTTTAGATATTCTAGTTAAAATTCCTGAACAAAAAGATGGCGTGTATCCTATATTAGCACAAGGCGAAGGTACCAATATGCAAACGGGATTGATACTGGCAACGCCAGAGGCAAAAACAATTCCTACTTATCCAGAAAAAGTAAAAAATACAGCTGGTAGCTTAGATTATTCACAAGAATGGCAATTAAAGGCATTGTATCCTTTAACACCCAAACCGGTTGATGAAACATTAACGCTTAATCTTGAAGGTGACATGGCTAAATATGAATGGAAAATCAACAACCAAATGTGGCCGCATATTACGCCGTTGAGTGTACACAACGATCGACGAGTAGAAATGATTATTAATAACCAAACTGATATGGCACATCCTATTCATCTACATGGTCATACTTTTGAAGTGACAGAAATAGATGGTAAACCAGTAACAGATGGCGCTATGCGTGATACGGTTTTTGTGATGCCACATTCAACCGTCAAAGTGCAATTTGATAGTGATAATCCAGGTAAATGGGTAGTTCACTGTCATATGTTATATCATCAAGAAGCTGGCATGATGACGGAAATTGATTATGCAAAATAACTCATTGCAGCTAATCAGATTTTGTTAGCAAAATCTGATTAGCTAGTTTGAAGTATCACATTCTTATTGGTGAGGGCGACCTCCTGGTCCACTAGGTCTTTGTATTACTAGCGGTTGGCCTGATGAGTTTGTAGGAATAATCGCTACTGGGGTATTAAATTGCGTACCCGGTATGCGACTAGATGCTGTTGGGGCAGCTAGTTTATTCGCATAAGAACCAATGCATTGATCAACTTCTTTAATAAATGTAGTTTGATTATTAACCGCAGCACGAATTTCATTCGCTTTAGTTATAAAAGCGGACCAAGTATTAATGACAGGATCGTTGATAGTTTGTTTGAGGCTTTCTCTAAACGACTTATCAATTTGATATTCATCTCCAGGACACTTAGAACTATGTAGAATATTTGATAATTTAGCTTTTGTTTGACAGAGAGTTAATATTTCAAGTAATTGTCTACTCCAAGTAAACCTGTGCCAATGTTTCATCAGATTTTTTTCAATATGATTCAAGTTCGCATCAAGGGATGTGAGCAATTCTTTTAATGCTGGATCGCTTAATAACTCTTTACTATGTGGCGCATGAAAAAATTGCACCATGGCAGCCATATAATTTGCTATGGTAGTTAGAGAAGGAACATCTACTTTTAATTGACCATTATTATCTATCAAAAATACCTTGCCTGATAGAATGCGTTCATTAAGGTTAGTGTTAGCTGCATGAAGTGTAGTTAATAAGTCATGTGTTTTAGCAGTGAGTGGAGTAGATTTTAATTTTTCAAACAAAGTGGCATTGTTTTCTATTTGATATCTTAATACTTTAGCTAACTCAATTATGGGGATGATATCGTTTAATACGCGAGTAATTATTGGTTTTTTGTTGGATGACTTGATAAATTTGTCTTTTAATTGCACTGCAAAATCATCAAAAATTTTACGTAATCTTGATGCACTATCCGTTGTCGATATTTCTAATGCGTAATCACGTAATTGAATTAAATAATTCGTTTGCGTAATGAGTTGTAATAATCTTGCATCTGTTACAGCATGAGGATTAACGGGTCGCATTGGTGGCCTGGATGAACTACCAGATTCAACTTGCACTAGCGTTGCTGGATCAGGTAATTCTGGCATAGAAACTATATTGATACGAGTCGAGGGACCTGCTTCTTCCTCTTCATCACTCCAAGCCCCATCTTCATCCACAGGGGCTGCCCCTTGTTTTTCTTGCTGACGATTAATTTCATTAATAGTACTTTCTGGTGGGGGTGGCGGTAATTGTAACTCTGTTTCAGATATCACACCAATTAATGATTCAGCCATCGGCGGTAAGAACCAATCATCCATTAATGTGGTTAAGTGTTGCGTTAAGAAATTATTAATTTGGTCTTTATATGTTTTTTCTAATTCATGAATACGTGGAAATTTTTCGCTAAATAAGCCGAGATCTTGTTGTAATCGATAATATTGACTACCAAGTTGTAATAGAGGTGATACACCATTAATTCGTGCAATTAACGATGGTACTTTCTCTATGTTAGATATATGAGAAATGACGAGATATACTTTGGTATATTCTTCGTATAATGCTAATCGCTGTTCTGGTGTTTTAGCTTGTCCTGCAGCGAGTACCAACAAACCGAAGTGACGAACTAAGCGATTAAGTGGCTCAGGATGGGTATCAATATTGTCAAGTTGAGTAGCATAGTTAGCTGGCTGCAATGAACCCAGTAATTGACTTAAATGATTATCAAGTGCCTTGATAATAGCGTCGTCTCGCAATTCGGTATTTTGCTTAATACAATCAGGGGCATTATTCATTACTTTTTGAATATGGTCAGTAAAATTAGGTGGTTTTTTCCCCCAAGCACTGCTTTCTTTATCATATTTTTCATGCCAAGCTATATGTTTATATAACGTCAAAATGGCATATAATTCACAACATGCTTGGGTTTCATTAATCTCATTGTTATCAAACTTGGCTTTGATTGCGTCACGGGCGTCAAGAATTTGCTTAAGCTGTTGTTGCCTTATTTTTTTTGTGCTGCGACTATATTGAAAGTTGCCACTAATACCTGAATCAGGATTCAGTTGATTATTTACCCCATCATAAAACTGTTGAAAATTACGGTAAGTCATATTTGTTGCTCTTTATTGTTAATATAAAAATGGACAGTTGATTTTTTTAAAGTTATTAAATACGAGAAATTATATTAATAAAGCCTTAATATTAATTAAGGCTTTATAACTTAATGAGATATTAACTAAAGAGGATACCTTGTACAAGAAGAGGAAATGAATTATTTTCCTAATACATCAATATCCATGATGGTATACATTTTCGGATCTAAGGTTTTATCACTGACTTCGGCAACACGTTCACGCCGAATGGCTTCAGTTGCTGCTGCACGATGCGATTCAGCCTGGATAGTTTCACTATCAGCCCAAATTAACGCAATACTAATTATGTCAGTAGGATCAAAGGCATTTACGGCACTGATGACTTTAACGGGAAGATGAAAATAATTTGCTAAGGATTCTTTATCAAGTGGATTGTCAACGGGCGGCAACCATGCTTGGCGAAAATCATCATAGGTTTTGCCATCTTTAAATTTACGATGTAAAACAGCTAATGATTTTGGTGGTCCTTCAATCGATTGCGTTTGAGTTGGTATAGTCGGGTCAATCTCAATTTCACCTGCGGCTAGCCAATTATTAGCGGCATTAGCTTCAGTATATTCTTGAATAGAAATTCGTTGATAATAATTTTCTTTAATAAATGGATCTTGCGCGACCAGATTTTCGACTTGTTCTTGTGACGATGCTTTAATGATTAACATAGCGCCATCGTCATTGGCAAATGGTCCACAAGTTTGTAGGTGTCCAGTTTGATGCAATTGCTTTAAATAGTTGATATGTGAATTGAGCAATTCAGTATTAAATAAGTCGAGTTGTTTATCGCCAAATAAAACAAGAAAGGATTTCATGTAACACCTGTTGGTAAATAATAATCACTATTTTATCATTAACGTTGATGCATTGACACTATTGATGGTTATATATCCACCGTACCTTGAGGTATGATGGGTATATGCAATTTGTGATGCAAAATGATGTCAAATCTACTGAGTCATTACCAATTTTTAGCATGGAAACGATTGATAATCTTAGCTAGCGCGCCAATGCTCTTGCTATATTGGCAAGGTAACTTAAATTTCCATAGCACTCTTGGACACTTCACGTTACAATATTGACCATGAATACTGATACAATTTTACACAATTTAAATCCTGAACAACATGCTGCCGTGACTGCTGAAAATGGTCATGTGCTGGTGTTGGCTGGTGCCGGTAGTGGTAAAACACGTGTGCTGGTGCATCGTATTGCCTGGCTTATAACCGACCGTTGTGAATCGCCACATAATATTTTAGCGGTGACCTTTACCAATAAAGCGGCTGGCGAAATGCGAAGCCGTGTTGAAGAGTTGGTGGGCTTATCAGCACGTCGCATGTGGTTAGGGACATTCCATAGTTTGGCGCATCGGATGTTGCGCATGCATTGGCATGAAGCTGGTCTGGCAGAAAATTTTCAAATTTTGGATAGCGAAGATCAATTGCGTTTAGTAAGGCGGGTGATTCGTGAGTTAAATCTTGATGAGAAACAGTGGCCAGCAAAACAAGCGCAATGGTATATCAATGGCCAAAAAGAAGAAGGTTTGCGACCACATCATATTGATCATTATGGCGATCCATCAACACGAACACTATTAAAAATTTATCAAGCCTATGATGCAATTTGTCAACAGAGTAGTCTGGTGGATTTCACCGAATTACTATTACGTTGTCACGAATTATTAGTGAATAATCCTGCCTTATTACAGCATTATCAACAACGTTTCAAACATATATTGGTTGATGAATTTCAAGATACTAATTCTTTGCAATATGCCTGGTTACGATTATTAGCAGGTGACACCGCCTGGGTTATGGTGGTTGGTGATGACGATCAATCTATTTATGGTTGGCGTGGAGCAAAAGTAGAAAATATTCAACAATTTTCAGCACATTTTATTGATACGCATGTAATACGGTTAGAGCAAAATTATCGCTCGACCAAAGTTATTTTAGATGCTGCGAATCATGTTATTAGCCACAATCAAGATCGGCTAGGTAAAAACTTATGGACCGAAATGCGTGAAGGTGATTTGATCAGCGTTTACAATGCATATAATGAAGTTGATGAAGCACGATTTATTACTGCTCGAATTCAACAAGCGATGGAAAAAGGCTTAGCACGTAGTGAAATTGCGGTATTATATCGTTCGAACGTACAGTCACGTGTACTGGAAGAAGCATTATTGCAAGTTGGCATCCCCTATCGAATTTACGGCGGCTTACGATTCTATGATCGCGCAGAAATTAAAGATGCATTGGCCTATGTGCGCTTAATTTATAATTTACACGATGACAATGCCTTTGAGCGCGCTGTACAAACGCCACCTCGCGGTATTGGTGATAAAACTATGGAAGCGGTACGTGAATGTGCACGTAGTCAACAAATTTCGTTATGGCGTGCGACACAGGAATTATTACAAATCAATCATTTCACCAGTCGTGCAACCAATGCCTTAACGCAATTCACCAAATTAATTACTGATATGCAGACCGATGCTGTTGATTTAGAATTACATGAAATGCTGGAATTAGCTGTACAACGTAGTGGATTAATTCCCCATTTCCAACAAGAACGTGGTGAAAAAGGGCAAGCGCGCATTGAAAACTTGGCGGAGTTAATTGATACCGGACGTTTATTTGCCTATGATGCCGAAGAAGATATGCCGATTATGGCAGCATTTTTAGCCCATGCAGCATTAGAGTCAGGCGAACGGCAAGCAATGGATGAAAATGCCGTCCAATTAATGACATTGCATTCCGCTAAAGGATTAGAGTTCCCATTGGTGTTTATGTGCGGTATGGAGGAAGGTTTATTTCCTCATTACATGTGTCTGCAAGATCCTCGTCAAATAGAAGAAGAACGACGTTTATGTTATGTAGGCATGACACGGGCACGACAAAAATTATATTTAACGTTTGCGGAAAGCAGACGCTTACATGGTAGCGAAACACGCAATCGACCATCGCGTTTCTTGCGTGAATTACCACCAGATTGTTATGAAGAAGTACGATTACGTTCGCAAAATATCAAGGCGGCAAGTCCGTTAAAACGCTTGGCAATGGACTCAGATGCCATTAATGATGAAGGTTTAATGTTAGGACAAAGGGTCTATCACCAATTATTTGGTGAGGGAGTTATTTTAGATTTCGAAGGTGACGGCGCCCATAGACGGGTACAAGTAAGATTTGATAAGCAGGGAACGAAGTGGTTAGTTGCCTCATTTGCAAAGTTGGTGCCAGTATGAATTATCCAATTGTTTATCTGAAGAAAAATGAAGATCGTCGATTACGTGCCGGTCATCTGTGGATTTACAGCAATGAAATTGATGTACAACGTTCACCATTAAAATCATTTAAGGTCGGACAATTGGTGAATATCACTAGCTATAGTGGCAGACCATTGGGAACGGGTTATATTAATCCCTCGGTATTATTGTGTGTTCGATTACTGACAGAGCAACCGAATGCTGACATCAATACCACTTTTTTTGCTGACAAAATTACTAAAGCGTTGCAAGTTCGTGATAGTTATTTTGCTGTACCTTGCTACCGATTAATATTTGGTGAAAGTGATGGCTTACCAGGTTTAGTTGTTGATCGTTACAATGATACTCTAGTGATGCAAATCAATAGCGCAGGCATGGAGGCTCTAAAAGATACGATTGTTGCCGCACTTAAAGCTGTTCTCAATCCACAACATATTTTAATTCGTGCTGATGGTGGCGCGCGTGATTTGGAAAACTTACCAAAATATACCGAAGTGGCTTTTGGTAATCCAACCTCGTTAGTGAATATGGAAGAAAATGGCGTTAAATTTACGGCTCCCATTTTTGAGGGCCAAAAAACGGGTTGGTTTTATGATCACCGCTTAAATCGTGCTAACTTAAAGTCGTTTGTAAAAGATAAACGCGTATTAGATGTGTTTAGTTATATCGGTGGTTGGGGTGTTCAAGCGGCTTGTTTTGGTGCATCCCATGTCACGTGTATCGATAGCTCTGCCAAGGCCTTAGCATTAGTCAAACAACATGCAGAATTAAATAATGTACAAGATAAAATAACAACCATAGAACAAGATGCTTTTGCAGCACTGGATGAGTTAATCACTGCACAGCAACAATTCGATGTCATTATTCTTGATCCACCTGCTTTTATTAAACGTCGTAAAGATATGGAGGCTGGTAAACAAGCGTATCATCGTATCAATGAATTAGCATTAAAATTACTAAAAAACCCAGGGATTTTAATTTCAGCTTCATGTTCCATGCATTTAAGCTACGAAGACTTGATTGATGTGGTACGTAGCTCAGCACGACGTCAGCATTGTCATGCCCGGATTTTAATTCAAGGCCACCAAGGTCCTGATCATCCAGTTCATCCAGCTATTGAAGAAACGGATTATTTGAAATCGTTGATTGTGCATGTGGAATAGGTTGTTATTTAGCTAACAGTCCCCATTACTTCATTTATAGCTTGATAAACTTGGGTCATAAATTCAGGCGAGCAAGTCATTAAAGGTCCATAACTTAATCTTCTATTGTCAATTGAGCGAATTTGGTCAATTAAAATATCAGAGTCATGTTTTAGTTCCGCTTGAGCATTAATTCTTAGTCGTAATGGTTTAGCATTATCAATCAGTGTTGTGGTTAATGGCACAATAATAGTGGTGGGATGTTCAATATCCAGTAAAGCTTGGTGTTGCATTACTAAAACAGGTCTGGTTTTCCCCGGCTCTTTTCCTTTATTTGGATTGAGATTGGCAAGCCACACTTCGCCGTGTTTAATATTCTGAGTCATCTTCAATCTCATCAAATTCTTTATTTACTTTTAAACTTTCTTTTCTTACCTTTAGGCTTATTTTTTGTAAACGCTGATTCTGTGCTTCGGCTGCAATTGCACTATTCATTTTTTCAATCGCAGTACGAATATACTCGGCGCGCGAGATATGTAAGTTTTTCGTTTGTTTATCGACTTGATGCAATAGTTTTTCGGGTAAGCGAAGAGTAATAACTGTCATAATTGTAATACCAAAATGTAGTCTATAGTGTAATATTAAATCAGTTACGTTATTTTTTCAAGTAAGCGGCGGTAGAATATCAGAACTCCACATTAAAAATTTCAAAGCCAGATACTGCCTGGTTTTCAGGGACGGCCATCCATGGCCTCGCTCTCCATACCATCCATGGTTCGAGACGCCCTTCAAACCAGGCAGTATCTGGCTTTGAAATTTTTAATGTGGGTGCTTTGAGTAGAATATTGTTAGAATGGATACTTATACAAAAGATAATACTAATCTTTTTCCCATGGCATTTGCTGTTTTTTCTAATTGTCGTAGACTCGGCCAGTGATGGTGATCTTCCAGACGTGCTGCTGCTGGCCAGGACGTTTCTAAAATGCGGGCGAGTTCAGCGGTGGTTTGATTGCCTCGGGATAATTGCACTAATAAGGCTATTTACAATAAATAAATTTAAAGTAGGATCGCGTAGAGCTAACTTCCGATGAGTGGGAACCATTGAAGTCGAAAATTTCGACTTCAATAAAAGGTGGGAAAGTCAAATTGCCCACTGCTTTTACTGAAAAGGGATTGTACATGTTGGCTACTATTTTAAAAAGCAAGCAAGCAGTAGAGACAACAATTGCTATTATTGAAATGTTCTCAAGAATACGAGAACTATCAAGAACTATCAAAAATTTATCATCAACAAAAGATGAGCAAGAAAAAAAAGGATTTTTGCAGAGAAGTGGTGAACTCATGACAGAGGTATTTGATGATGGTTTTTCCGCAAATGGGAGTGAAACAACAGTCGAGCTAAATTTTGCTGTATTAAAGTTGAAGCATACTATAAAGAAAGGCAAGAAATAAATCACAGCTACTAACAAATTTTAATGTGAGCTAAAAATGACTAAACTACATTGTGCAATTCTGGATGACTACCAACAAATAGCGTTAAAAATGGCAGATTGGTCCGTTTTATCTGACCAAGTCGAAGTCATGTCTTTATCGCAGCATTTTGCACAGCAAGATGAATTGGTAAATGCCATTAAAGATTGCCACATTGTCATTACTATGCGCGAACGTACAATATTTAATGCGGAATTATTTGCGCGATTACCTAATTTAAAATTATTAATCACATCTGGTATGCGCAATGCAGCGATTGATTTGGCGGCAGCGAAAAAACATGGAGTGCTAGTGTGTGGGACGAAGAGTTTATCCGAGCCACCGGTTGAATTAACTTGGGCCTTGATATTAGGATTAGCTCGCCATATCGTGCCGGAAAATAACGCCTTTTGTACTAATGGTCCATGGCAACAAACTCTAGGCGTAGATTTATACGGTAAACAATTAGGTTTATTAGGCTTAGGGAAAATTGGCAGTAAAGTAGCGCAGATTGGCAAAGCATTTGGTATGCATGTTGTTGCTTGGAGTCAAAATTTAACTGCAGAACGTGCTGCTGAAGTGGGTGTGCAATTAGCAGCATCAAAAGAAGAATTATTAGCTAATAGTGATTTTATTTCAATTCATTTGGTGCTGAGCGAACGTACCAAAAATTTAATCGATAAAGATGAATTCAACTTAATGCGTCCTACGGCGTATTTAATCAATACCTCACGCGCCGCTATTGTGAATACTAATGCACTTATCAAGACGTTAAATAATAATGAGATTGCCGGTGCGGCAATAGATGTTTTTGATGTTGAGCCTTTACCAATTAATGATGTTTTGCGTACCCTACCTAATTTACTCGCGACACCACATTTGGGTTATGTAACCGAGGGAAATTACCGTATTTACTTCCGTGAAGCGGTGGAAGATATTCAAGCTTATTTAATTGGTAAACTGATTAGGCCATTATAGTTAAAAACTATAATGGCTACATATAAAATCAATTATATTTATATAAATCCTGTTGTTAGTATAACAATAACAAGAGCGGGAGATGAAATATGAAAGCAAGAATTAAATTTTTTAAGTTGAGCGACAATAATGATATTCATGAAGAAGTTAAGCAAGTTCATCGAGAATATCTTGAATCAAGATTAGCACAAGAAGTGTTGCAAAAGGCGAATATCTTTCAATCGATCAAAAAAATATCTAATAATATGTTAACCTTATTAGAGCATAATCATTCCACGGTATTACAGTTAATTATGAGTAATCCAAAGATACAAGATGAATTACTTAATAAAATATATTTTGGGCATCTAAATTTAGTTGTTCTTGAACAAACGGATAATGTAGAAAAAGCAGAGCAATTATTGGCGCTAATTAAACAAACGCTAATAGATGTTGACACTGATTTGACTAAGGTAATGCAAATTCATGGCGTTTTTATTTATCGCATTTATTTAATGTTGCCAAATAAAAATCTTCCGAATGACGAAGTCGATACCTTTACTAAATATTTTGACGCACTGAAATTTTTTCCTGATAATTTATTTGATCAATCAATGCGTGGCCGTGTCACTTTAGATATGGAAGTTGCGCCATCGACAAAGTTAGGTATTTCTCGTCATGGTACCAGAAGCAAAATGTTATGTGATGGGAACAGTCATTTGCGTGCAATAGATAGATTTTTTATTAATCAAAATTCATCTTTTTATTCAGTAGCAGTAAAAGCAGGTATGCCAGTAGTTTCAGGATTGTCATCACATACCAAATCGTTTTTATTAGGTGCATTGACCTATGGCTGTTTTACAAATGACGAGTTGCTGGAGTATGTTTTTGTTTGCGCAGCATTTTTAATTGCAGGTGGGAATCATAGTTTTCATGAAGTGATGTCAGTTGCAAGATATGCAGGAATCCCTTATAAAGATGGCAGTTATGCTGAGTGTATTCCGACTGTTTTTAAAGATATTTGTGAAGATTCTCATCTGAATCATCAATTTCCAGAAGCGTTTGAATCGATAAAGCTGAGTTTTAATCGGCATGAAGGCTCAAGATTGTGTGCATAATAAATTTTTTATCGAGAAAATAATGACTTTGACAGAATTACGTTATGCCATTGTAGTGGCAAAAGAAAAAAATTTTAGTCGAGCGGCTAAAATATGTAATATTAGCCAGCCAAGTCTGAGTTCGGCTATTAGCAAATTAGAAGCCAGTTTGGGGGTATTGCTTTTTGAAAGAAATCATAATGAAATCAGTGTGACTGATATTGGAAAAACAATCATTGCTCAAGCACATGCTACATTAGAAGCCGCAGAAAAAATATCTTGTCTTGCTGATGAAGGGAAATCGCAATTATGTTTTCCATTAAAAATTGGTGCAATTTATACAGTCGCACCTTTTTTATTTCCTAAGTTCATTCCTAATTTTATTGATTTAGCACCAAAAACACCATTGTTGATCCAAGAAAATTTTACTGAAAATCTTTGTGAGCAACTAAAGAATGGTGATGTAGATGCAATATTTGTAGGTTTTCCAATTACTGAGCCGGGTATTGTTATACAGAAAATTTATCAAGAAAAGCTGGTGGTTTTGATGCGTAATGATCATCCATTATCGCAGTATGAAAAAATTACGCCAGCCGATTTGGTTAATGAAAAAATTTTGTTACTAGGAGAGAAACACTGCTTACGTGATCAAATCATCAAAATGTGCCCATTTTGTATTGAAAATGATACACAAAAGCAAACAGTTGGTGGTGTTTCATTGGATACCTTACGACATATGGTTGCTTCAGGAATGGGTATCACCATTTTACCTTGTAGTGCGGTACGCATGGATTATTACAATACCACGCTTTGTACTAAGCCGTTGGATGATGAGCATGCTTTTCGTGAGATAGGACTAGCATGGCGGGCTAGTTTTCCTCGAACAAAAGCAATTGATGTTATTATGCAAGCTTTAAATAAAGCAGAATTGAATAAGAAATATATACCACTCGCTAATGAAAATGCGAAGACATAGATCTTGGAATGGGCTGCTCGCATCTTGAGGTACGATGGGTATAGTTAAGTGACTCAGTATTTTGGTCGAAAATAATCGATATTTTATTTCTTAATATTGCAAAAACCTTGTGGTGCAATGTCGAGTGCATGTGGAGTAGGTTATATGCCTTAGCAGTCATTATTACGAACGACCGCCAGGTGTACAACGTGGTGTTTGAAAAGGTGAGGATGATTTTGATACTGATGCTGTTTCAGATGTTGTTGGGCCAGTGTCGTTATTGGTAACAGCAGCACTTTGATTAGCTGTTTTAAGTGGCGAATCAAAACCTTGATTCACAGCCATTTTATCGAGTTTTCCGGCAATTTGTTCTGTAAATTCGCTACGGTGTTGAGCATCAGGAATACTAATTTTAATACTTCCATTTTGCATTTCGGTACTGTATTTTTCTGTATTAACGCCTTCTTTCTCAAGATTAGCTTTAAATTCATTGAATTCGTTATTAACATTAGCTAATATCCCTTGCAGTTTTTCCTGTTGTGTAGGATCAAGGGTGTTGTAATCAGTTTTAGAAACACCGATTTGGATTGGTGGGGGGCCAATATAATTCTCTAAATCTTCCTCAGGCGTAGGTTCTTTTCCAAAACCTAATAACAATCGAATGATCATTTCGATAATTGACATCAAGTTTTCATCTTGAGCACGTTGCTTTTCTCCGTCTTGTTTGGCTTGTTCACGTGCATCTTGATAGATTGAGTCTTCGGGTAAAAAATCGACTTTGGGAGACTCAGCAGAAGGTTCTTTATTGAGTTGATTCATTAAGTCTTTTACAGGCATGATATATGCACCTTAAAAATCGCTCTTTAATTAAGAATAGCATATCGCACATTTGCCATATTCTGAAGCAGTCGTTGTTACTTATTATTTAATTTTTTGTTAATACATGGGTGATAAAATACTACACAAAATAATCACCTATTTTCATTGAGTTAAGCAAAATCAGGAAATACAATGACGGCAAATGTAAAAAACTTTCGCGAATTAATAACACTTATCAAGGCAAATCAAGAAAAGGAGATTTCTTTTTGCGATATACCTTTAAGCGATAGTGATGTTGTCCAGCTTAATGAAGCTATGCGAGATAATACCGTACTCAGAAAATTAAGTCTAAAGAACAATCGTATTAATTCTGAGAGAGTAAAACTCATCGCTCAGATGTTGAAAACGAATAAGTCTATTACGACATTAGAATTATGTTCCAACAAGTTTAGTGATGCGGGTGCAGAAGCATTGGTCGAGATGCTAAATAGTAATACCACCATTACAACATTAAATTTAGATGAATGCTGGATTATTAACAAAAAATCACAAGCTATCATTGACAATCTATTGGTAAGAAATAACCGAATTCATGTTTTCAAGGCCATCATTAAGAAATTGAATAATGTCCAAGATGTCGTCATGGGCGAATTAGAGGATGATAAAGTTGTTGCTACATTAATTGGTATGATGAATGATTTAGGTGATGATGGAACTACTACTGCCATAACTGGCATGCTAGAAGCGAATAAGGATTTCATAGCGCTGGACTTGCATAACCACGAGATTAGTAATGGAGGTGCAGTTGTCTTGGCCGCTGTACTTAGATCTAATACTACTATAGTTGAGTTAGATTTACATAATAACAATATCGGTTCTGTCGGAGCAAATGCTCTTGCCGAAATACTGAATGCTAATACCACTATCACGACATTGAACTTGGCTAATAACAAAATTGATAATAGTGGCGCAATATCCATCGCTGAGATGTTAAAGAGTAATACCTCTCTCACGACATTGTACTTAGCTAACAATGATGTTGGCTCTGATGGTGCAAAGGCTTTAGTTAATGCACTTAACGATAACACTACCCTTACCATGCTGAATGTAAATGGCCGTGGCACTTGGGTTTTTGATGAAGAATTATGCGGGAAACTAAAGAGAAATAAAAAAATTGGTGCTTTTAGGGCCATTGCAAAGGTACTGCAGAACGAACAAGGCTTCAGGCTCGTTGATATACATGGTAAGGAAGTTAACATTATAGATGCAGTAACCTTAGTTGATATGCTTAAGAAAAATAAGGATTATACCGTACTAGACATGCATGATAGTGAAATAGGTGATGACGGTGTAACAATATTGCCGGCAGCGTTGAAAGATAATACTACTCTCAAAACATTAAATTTAAGTGGTAACAAGATTGGGTCTAATGGCGCAAAAGCCATTGCTGAAATATTAAAGACTAATTCAACCATCACAACTTTAGACTTACATAATAATGAAATTGGTAATGATGGTGCGGCAGTATTGCGCTATGCCTTGATGACTAATTCCACAATTACGAAACTAATTTTAAATGACAACGAAATAAATCCTGTAATTCTAGCTGATATTGAAAAACTATTAACAAGAAATAAAAGAATCCCCATTTTAAAAATTATCATTAAGGCAATGAAGAGCATATATGTATTCAATACAAAAAACGATGATAAGCGTGAAATTGAAGTGTTAGACATTGTCACCTTGAATAAGATTTTTGAAAACAATAACGGCTGTAAAACACTAAATTTGGATGGACAAGTGATTGGGATAGAGGGGGCGGCTGTCTTGGCCGAACTATTGAAAGAAAATACCACCATCATAAATTTAAACTTATACCGAAATCAAACTGGTGATATGGAAGTGGCTGTCTTGGCTGAAATGTTAAAAAGCAATGCCTCCATCACAACATTGAACTTGCAGAATAACCAAATTAGCGATGTCGGTGCAACAGCCATTATTGAGATGTTGCAAACTAATACGACCCTCACGACGTTAAATTTAGATGGTAATAATATTGATCCTGTAGTGCGAAGCAATATTGACGAACTATTAAAAAGAAACCAAGAAATCAAGGTTATTAACACTTACATCAAGATGTTAAAGAGTGATAATAGCATACTGAAATTGGAGCGTAAAAAAGTTAGTGAACTAGAAACAATTGCTTTAATCGAGTTCCTTAAGAATAATCCTTCTATCAAGAAATTGAGCTTAAAGTTCTATAAGCTCAGTATTGAAGATGTTAATAACATCGCTCAAATATTAAAAACAAATAAGAGCATTACGGCATTAGAGCTATTTCGGTGCGAGATTGGTGATGTGGGTGTTGCCGTTTTGGCTGAAGCATTGAAGGCTAATATTACTCTTACCGAATTGGAGTTGGAAGGTTGCGAAATTGGTGATGTAGGAGTGGACGCCATCGTTGAGATGTTTCAAGAAAATTCCACCATCACAAAAGTAAATTTAGATGATAATACTATTAGTAGCGAAGGTGCAATCAGTTTGGCTAACATGCTGAAAACAAATAACACCCTCAAAGAGTTGCAGTTGGAATATACGAAAATTGGCAATGTAGGCGCAGTCGCTTTGACTAAGGCGTTAATGGATAATACTAACATCATAAGACTGGGGTTAAAGGGTGGTTGTAAAAGCCTTGCTAAAAATGATAAAAAAATATCTGCTGAGGCGATAAATGAAATTAGTAAATTAATAGAAAGAAATCAAATAATTGATGCCTGTAATCGTTATAGTCAGATACTGGAGTCAAATGGAGACAGCTCGGTGCTGGATTTACATAAGCATTTCTTTAATCGTTATAGTCAGATACCGGAGTCAAATGGAGACAGCTCGGTGCTGGATTTAGGTATGCATTCCTTTAATACAATCGATGTGGCTGGTTTAGCTGAGGCGCTAAAAAATAATACCACCGTCACAACATTGGACTTGCATGGCATGTTAAGTATCTTTGGGGAGGTTTTAAGTGCTCTGGTTGAGATGTTGAAACTTAATAATACCATCACGAGACTGAATTTAAATAATTGTAATATTTCTACTAAGGATGCGAAAGCCATTGCCGAAATGTTGGAGACTAATACGACCATCACGATGTTAGATTTAGAGGATAACTATGTGTTAGATTTAGAGGATAACTATCGCCGCAAAGAAATAGTATATAAAATCAATCTGCAATTAAGTAGAAATAAAACAATCAAATTATTTAATGAGAGTTTAGCAGAAGGAAACCTTGAAGAAGCACAAACTGCCATAGATAGGCTTTACACTTTGATGGATTCTGGTGTGCCTAACATCAATATAGAAAAGCTGTATTTACAATTTACGAATACTAGCTTTAAAAAAGCGGCTATGAATGAAACACAAAAAATGCTAATCAGGGATACTATATTTTATTATTTTGATGCAATTAATCAACTTGAAAATAGTATCGATAAACTCAAAGCATTACGAGCAATTAGTGCGAAAGACTTATCGCAAGAAGAAATTGACTTTTTTAAACAGCTAGAAATTTTTGATGTTATAAATCAAGCCCGCGAAATTTTTATGCACCCCTTCCCACAAAATAGATGTGAAAATTACCCGTACTTTATAAAACCAAAAGATCCTGACTGGATTGTTTATAAAAATGGTAAAGATGGTCCTTCATTTGAAAAAAGAGGATTATTAAATTTGACCGCATATGATGATGCTGACACGAGAATTACGAAAGACGCGGTTGTAAACTATATCAATGAGCTAGTTGGACTTGAATTAGGTAAGATATTGCAACAGCAACAATCAGTGCGTCAAATCCAATTTTGGTATAGAGATATCAAGGAATCGGCCGCAAGTGCAAATGCAGCTGCAGCTGGTTGTCGTGCCTCTGTGGCTAAATTGAGATAGTATTTAGAATAACGCGGATATTTAGGGTGTGATTTAATACACATCCTAAATACTTCATCATGAAAAAGTGCTTTATTTTTTAATATTGCAAAAACCTTGTGGTGCAATGTCGAGTGCGCTATTAAATTTACTCGACATATTTTGAAAAGCAATTAATGCAGTTAATTCAATAATGGCCTTTTCTGAAAAAAATTGTTTTAATTTTTCAAAGCAACTATCATCCACAGTCTGATTGGTATGTGTCATTTTTTCTGCATAATCCAACGCTGTCTTTTCTTGTGCTGAAAATAAATTTGATTCTTTCCAATTTTCTAGCTCTTTACATTTCTCTTCAGAGCCAGATCGCTTAATTAAGGTGGCTGAATTGATATCGACACAAAAGCGACACCAATTGATCTGTGACACGCGCACTGTGATTAACGATCGAAGCTCGGGTGAAATAGGTGATTTTTTACGGTCAATAACACCATATAAGCTAGCTACTGCCATGAATAATTTCGGGCATTGTGCCCACACTAAGGTGGGGTTGAGCACAGTGCCATATTTTTTTTGTTGATGCCACAGAAATGGTTTTAAATACCAAGCAATTTTTCGCGTATCCAATTCCGTGACTCGCATAGTTATCTCCTATAATCTCGTCTTAAATCCATTCCCTTGGTCGTAGATAGTCAGTATATAATTTTGCTTCAGCAGTACCTGGCTCAGGTTGCCAGTTGTAACGCCATTCTGCCATCGGTGGTAATGACATTAATATCGATTCCGTGCGACCACCGCTTTGTAAACCAAATAACGTACCACGATCAAATACTAAATTAAATTCAACATAACGTCCGCGGCGGTATGCTTGAAAATCTCGCTCAGGTTGTGAGTAAGGTGTTGCTAAACGTTTTTCGATAATTGGCAAATACGCTGGTAAATAATGATTTCCTATACTTTGCATGAAAGCAAAACTGAAATCGAAGTCTTTTTCATGGAAGTCATCAAAAAATAAGCCACCAATTCCGCGTGTTTCTTGACGATGTTTTAAATAAAAATATTCATCACACCATTTTTTAAAACGTGCATAATAAGTTTTATCAAATGTATCACACGCTTTTTTTGCTGTTTGATGCCAGTGAATGCAATCTTCATCGAAGCCATAATAAGGTGTTAAATCAAAACCACCACCAAACCACCAAATTGGTTCTTGGCCAGGTTTCTCTGCAACAAACAGTCGAACATTAGCATGTGAAGTTGGTATGTAAGGATTACGTGGATGAATAACTAATGAAACGCCCATCGCTTGGAAAGTACAGCCAGCTAACTCTGGTCTGCTTGCCGTTGCGGATGGTGGTAATTTATCGCCATAAACATGTGAGAAATTCACCCCGGCCTTTTCAAATACATCGCCATTTTCCATGACACGGGTGCGGCCACCGCCACCCTCAGCTCGAACCCAGTCGTCTTGCAGAAAGTGTTTAGTTGGCTCAAATTTCTCTAACCCCATGCAGATTTGATCTTGCAGGGTAAGTAAATATTGCTTTACATCATCAATTCTTTTTTGCATAATAATTAAATCTATAAATTTATGGTTGATTTCTCTATTATATGCTTTGTTTTTATAACTGGCATTAAAAAACAAGTTAAAACTTGATCAGGGTCAACAGAGTTTAACTTTTATGAAACAATAAGAATTGACAATACACAATTGAGTATATATCATAATGAATATGTGGCAAATATATGAAAAAAAATCGCTCCTCAAATCATTTGCAAAAATTCCCAGAATTATTTTGCAACATTATGAAGTTTGGAAGCGAATTGTTGAACAAGAAGGATTGGACGGGCTTAAGTTGATAAAAGGCTTTCATGATGAGGCATTAAAGGGTGAATGGGCTGGATATCGGTCTTCACGTTTAACATTACAATGGCGAGTTATTTATAAAGTAGAAAAAGATAGTTTTGAAGTCTACGTTATAGATATTAACCCGCATGACTATAAACGCAGGTAATATTATGAATTCAATTAAGAAAAATGATTTTGTTAAAGCCAAAGTACATGTCAGTATAACTCCCGGCGAAGCATTGAAAATGTTGCGTGAACTGCAGGGGTTAAGCCAAAGTCAATTGGCAGAAATAACAGGTATTACCCAATCTAATATCTCAGCTCTTGAAAATGGAACTAGACAATTAGGCCGAGAACGAGCTTTAACTTTTGCTAAGGCGCTTCATGTTCATCCTGCGGTTTTATTGTTTCCAGATTTTGATATTGCTCATGTTGCTTAAGAATAAAAGAATTTGATTGTCTATTCCATTTCTTTAAATACTTCGTCAGCTAACATTAATGCTGAAACAGTATTAGGAAAGCCGACATAAGCAGTTAAATGAATCATTAATTCAATTATTTCTTGTTTTGTCCAACCGGTTTTCATCATGCCGCGCAAATGTGCTTTTAAAGGCAATCCCAAATTGCTTTGCCCAATCATGCAACATACTGCAGCTAATTCGCGATCTTTATCGGAAAAACCTGGGCGATAAAAAATATCACCATAAGCCATATCGACAATATATTGGGCAAAATCAGGAGAGATATCCGTAATTTTTTGAATGACTTCCCAATTTTTTTCACCAAGCATGGTTTTAAATTTTTCTTCACCACGCAATGAGAAATGCTTATTTTGACTCATGATTTATTCCTAAATATTTTCCATTTCCATTATGTTTTATCGACTCAATTTTGGCAAGTTAGATAAATATATTAATTACAACTATGACCAGCTCTACGCATTCCAGAAATAGTAGTGATATTATCTGAAGACATTTGAGTTGCACGGTGTTCCTTGCTCGTTATACCTGGAGATGGCGGCGGAGAATGACGAGAAAAAATAGTTTCTTTAGTACGGCTAGGTGCTTGTTGTAATATTGCTACTGATTCTTGCTTTAATGTTTCTAGTGCTCGCATGATTAAACATGAAGCCTCTCCATTAGCCCCTACAGTATCTTTTCTCGTTGTTAACACAACTAAGGCTTGTTGTAATATTTTTTCTACCTTTGGCCTCTCATCGGTAGCTATTTTTTCTTGTGATGCTTGTGCTGCGCGGATTTTATCAAATGTTGCTATTAGTCCAGGTACTAATCGGTGATTTTGATGGGTGATGTGACTTTCTAACAATTCACAATCCGGAAGATATGTTAAATGATTCGCGAAAATGGTAAATAATTGCATAAGAGCATCATGATGACAATGTCGATAATCGATGTTTAAAAAAGCGGATAATGGGGTTACTGAAAGTGATTCACCAGAATCTGAAGGTGTTATATTGGCCCCGGCCGCAATTAGCGCTTGCGTCACCTTAGGTAAACAAGCAACAATACTTGCGTATAAAGGTGTTTCATGTTGATCATTGTGAATATCAATTTTTCCCGCTGGAATGCATTTTAATCCATTAAGAAGGACAAGGATGAGGTGTTCTCTTTTGTAATAAATCAACAAATGTAATAGGGAATCACCGGTTGCGCTAACCCTATCATAGAGTGATGGATTACTTTCTAGATAATTATAAATTTCTTTATCAGATGCTTTTTTATTAAGTAAAGCAATAATATCGGCTGAGGTAGCCGGAGTTGCAAGTTTGGGCATATTTCTAATCTCAATTGGGCATATTTTTATAGGGCGGCTATTTTAGTTCAAAATTTGCCCAATTGCAAGAAATGTTCTTATTTAAGAAAGGCTTAACGTAAAACTTTACCGGTTAATAAATCACGAATCGTGGTGGGGCCTGTTAATCCGCCGGTTGCACCTTCGAGAATAAAATCTAATTCATCTTCAAAAATGGCAGAAACTTCCTCGGCGGTGGTGCAAGGTGTTAACGTATTTCGATTGGCACTGGTAGAAACTAATGCTTTGCCAAAGATCTCACATAATTCGCGTGCAATAGGGTGTGCCGTAATGCGAACGGCAATAGTAGTATGATCACCAGTCAGTAAGCTGGAGGTACTTTCAGCGGCAGGTACAAGCCAGGTGACAGGGCCTGGCCAGGTTGCCATAATGATGGCCATTTGCTCATCAGTTAGCTTTTTGACATAAGGTTGTAATTGATCCCATGCTGAGGCGATGAGAATTAAACCTTTGTGCAGAGGGCGCCCCTTAAGTTGTATGACTCGTTGTACGGCAGAAAGATTGCTTGCATCACAACTAAGGCCGAATACACCTTCTGTGGGGTAAGCAATAACGCCACCTTGTTTAAGAAATGCAACTGCAGTTGTAATGTCGGTGTCTTTCATGATTTTTTCCAGTCTTGATCTATCTTACGTTTATGAGTACGTAACTCAAGTGTTGATCCCGGATTACGCGCATATATGGTTTTTTGTTCTTACAATATATGTCTAAAAATAGGTACATATGTAAGATCGAGATGCGCTAATCCGGGCTACATTTAATCTTGATGATATTGCATTGGTCACAATCATTTTTCTGGCGGTATTACCACTTCAGTAAAATCACATGCTTCTTGCGGGCATACTTTTTCAGTACCACGACGTTTTGTCGTTTTCAGCATTAGAATCGGCCATTTACATTTTGGACAAGCTTCCGCAAGTGGTTCATTCCAAATCGCATATTTACAATCGGGGTAACGCGAGCATGAATAAAATAATTTACCGTAACGTGATTTACGTTGCAGCATAGTACCCGTGTTACATGTGGGGCACACGATGCCGGTGTCTGTTGGTTTATTTAGTGGCTCGATATATTTACAGGTTGGATAAGTGGTACAACCAATAAATTTACCATAACGACCTTGCCTGATTTGTAATGGTGAATCACAACTTGGACAAGTACGGCCTTCAATAATAACAGGCGTTTCTGGCTCTGCCGCTTCCCCTTGGGGGTTATCTAAATTACGTGTGTAATTACATTCTGGGTAGCCGCTACAACCAATAAATCGGCCACGTTTGCCAAGACGAATTGATAAAGGTTTTCCGCAAGTTGGGCATGCCTCATCAAGTTTTTCTTGTGTGACATCACTACGTGCCACTGTTGTTTCAACTTCATCAATACGGCTGTTAAATGGCCGCCAAAAATCATCCAATACTGGCACCCATGCTTTTTCACCACGTGAAATAGCATCTAACTCATCTTCTAATTTAGCCGTGAAATCATAATCAACATATTGCGTAAAATGATTGGTTAAAAAGCGATTAACGATACGTCCTACATCACTTGGGATAAAGCGTTTTTTATCTAACGTAGCGTATTCGCGTTGCTGCAAAGTATAGATAATGGACGCATACGTTGAAGGACGACCAATACCATGTTCTTCTAACGCTTTAATTAAGCTTGCTTCTGAATAACGTGGTGGTGGCTCAGTAAAATGTTGTGCGGTCGTAATATCATTTAAGGCAACTTTTTCGCCTTCTTTCATATTAGGTAGCAATACATCTTCGCCTTCTTCTTTCTTGGCGTCATCTTGATCTTCTTGATAAACAGTAATAAAGCCAGGATGTTGAATAGTAGAGCCCGTTGCGCGGAAAATATTATTTTTATCACCACAACTTAAATCAATGCTCACGGTATCAATGGTGGCATGTATCATTTGGCAGGCAATAGTGCGCTTCCAAATTAATGAATACAGTTTATATTGCTCGATCGTTAAATAAGATTTTACTTCATCAGGTAAACGACCAATAGACGTTGGGCGAATTGCCTCATGCGCCTCTTGCGCATTTTTCGATTTAGTACGATATTCACGTATTTCGTCAGGTAAGAATTCTTTGCCATAACGTTCGTTGATTAATTCTCGAATTTCTTTTAATGCCTCTGCAGCTAAGTTGACAGAGTCAGTACGCATATAAGAAATTAAACCAACAGCACCTTGTCCGATATCAATCCCTTCATATAATTGTTGGGCGATACGCATGGTGCGCTGAGCTGTCATGCCTAATTTACGTGCGGCTTCTTGTTGTAATGTTGAGGTGGTAAATGGCGCTGCTGGGTTACGGCGGCGTTGTTTACGATCAACTTTTTCAACGATGAGTTCACCATTGGCTTTTTTCAGCAATGTAGCTTGTATTAATTGTGCTTGTTCGGCATTGGTGACGCTAAATTGTTCTAATTTATCGCCATCATATTGAATTAATTTAGCTGTAAAAGGTTGTTTCGCAGTTTGTGCTTCAGCATGCAGGGTCCAATATTCTTGAGTAACGAATTTTTCAATTTCGTCTTCGCGTTCACAGATCATACGCAATGCAGGGCTTTGAACTCGACCAGCAGATAAACCACGGCGAACTTTCTTCCATAACAAGGGGGATAAAGTATAACCAACCAAATAATCGAGGGCTCGACGTGCTTGTTGGGCATTGACCAAATCCATATCTAAATTACGGGGGTGTTCAATAGCATCTTTAATTGCTGTCTTGGTAATTTCGTGGAAAACAACCCGTTGAACGGTCTGCGCTTTTAATGCTTTTTGATCTTTCATTAACTCAAGCACTGACCAGGCAATGGCTTCACCTTCGCGGTCCGGGTCAGTTGCGAGTAATAAGCTATCAGCTTGTTTCAATGCTTTGGCAATTGCCGTCACATGTTTCGCATTTTTTTCAATAATTTCATAATCCATATGAAAATCTTTATCGGGGTCAACCGCCCCATTCTTTTGTTTTAAGTCACGGACGTGACCAAATGAAGCTAATACTTGGTAGTCTTTTCCTAAATATTTTTCAATGGTCTTTGCCTTGGCAGGCGATTCAACGATAACTAAATGTTTGCTCATAATTTCAATACAAAAAAGTGTTGTTAAGCTGGATTTTCGGGCACTACAGTGCATGAGAATCCAGGATTACAGGCAGTAAGTCTTTGGAAAATAGAGAAATTCATTATAAAACCCATCGGCTTAATAATGTGCTATCTATGACCATTAGACAATACAGCAGCATAAACAGCCAATAATGGTAGATATTAGAGGAATTTGCAAGTTTTAATGAAGGGTGCCGTTTTGGCTATCTAATAAGATAACATCTTCCAGCCGGCGAACTTGCACGGGCATTTGGCCTTGGAAGCATAATACAAACAACATTATCCACTTTAGCTGGTCGACTTGAACTTCTTCAAGGTCGAGCGCCATGACTCGGTCAATGATGAGTTCGCGGATAGCGGGGGTAATGACTTCGTCACGTTCCATGCAATACAAGGTATGGCGAATGGCGGGTGAAATTTTGAATTGTTCATCAACAGAAAAAATACGAATTGAGCTGTTATAGTCATTAGAGGCTACAGCCATGACATTTTCTTTTAGTTCTAACACCCATTGCATGGCTTTGACCACGTCATTCGTTTCGAATCCAGCGTCTTCCAGACGGATACTTATTTCTTGTGATTCAGGTTCAAAATCAATTTTTTCACTGGTCATGAAATTTTCAAATAAGTAAATGAGCACATCCAGGACGCTTTCTTTCATATGTTCACCTGTTATATTTTTACTGAATGAGAAACGCGGGTGTAACCCGTGGGTGAAGAAATAATATACCCAGCAAGCTCAAGCTGCATCAGTGCAGCGAAAATGGCATCATGCTCCCCACCACAACGTCCAATCACCACATCAATGGGGGTTGGACAAAAGTCGATGTATTTTAACACATTTGATAGCTTTTTATCCAGTCCTGACAAGGATAAATTTTCTGTATTATTAGTAGGTTGAGGAAATTCGAGTTGGAATTGTAGCAATGACTGTAGCTCTTCGAGGACATCAGTCACCGTTTCAACGAGTTTGGCACCATTTTTAATGAGGGCATGGCAACCGCGTGCTTGTGGATTATGAATTGAGCCTGGAATAGCAAAAACCTCACGGCCTTGCTCACAGGCAAAATTGGCCGTGATCAGGGAACCACTTTTAACAGCTGCTTCAATCACCAGGGTAGCAACACTCAGGCCGCTAATAATTCGATTGCGCTTAGGAAAATTTTCAGCTCGCGGTTCAGTCGTTGGTGGGAATTCTGACAATAAAAGCCCATGTTCGGCAATCTGTGATTGTAATTGACGATGACTTTTAGGATAACTATGATGCAAACCATTACCCAATACAGCAATGGTGTTACCTCCTACTTGAAGTGCCCCTTCATGACTTGCCCCATCAATTCCCAAAGCTAAACCACTAGTGATAGTAAAACCTGCTTTTGCCAAATAGGCAGCAAATTGCTTAGCCGTTTCACGACCATTAATCGTCGGTTTTCGTGTGCCTACGATGGCTATTTGCGGGGTATGCAATAAATCGATATTGCCAATGGCATATAGCACTGTAGGTGGATTAGCAATTTCTTTTAATAATTTCGGATAAATTGCATCATCAATGTGAATAGTATGATATTTTTCCTGCAAAATTATATCCTACCTCTTAACTATTTTTAGGATTGGTGACAATATCAAGCGTATGAATAGGCGCTGTCGCAATTAATACGATGCAATAGCTCACGCGATCAAATACGCGAAATACCATCATTTGACCAGCATGTTCATCAGGTAATTTAACTTTCTCTTTATTAACAGGATCTTTGATTGTTGCGCCAAGCTGGTAAATATCGAGTAAATTACCTGCTTTCATGCCATTCATCATGCCAAGGTCAATCACAACAATTTGGTATTGGCTGATTTGTGTTACACCCTCTAATACATCGATAATTTGACCACGTACAGGATAGCTAGGATTGGTGGGGATAAAATCAGTATTAATTTGCGCACGCGATGAAGGTTGCAAGCGGTCACCTGTCAAAACTTCCCGTGTTGTTTCAGTGATTAACATGGTTGCAGGGTTGCCGTTTTTTTCTAACTCGGCGAAACCGACATTAATTGCCTTATAACCTAAAACGGCTTTTGTAACAGGATCTTTAAAGGCATTACCTTGTCTGAATAGGGCAAACTCGGTACCAGGTTTAGACTCGGGTAAATTCATAACATAAATCGTATCACCCGCGCCGGTCGTAATGTGTTTATCTGCATGGGCAACGATGTAAGGTGCACTTTTTAACTGTGCTTGATTAACAACCAACGCTCCATTTAAAAAAGGTTTGATCATTGACAAGGGAATAATAGGAATAGGTTTGTCGATGGGATAACTGCGAATTTGTGGCGTCAGTTTAATCGTGCCGCCTTTACTTACTACTAAACGGGAGGAGCCACTTTCTGTATTTAAGGTCAAAATTTCACCAGGATAAAGTAAGTAAGGATTTCGAACCTGGGGATTGTTTTGCAACAATAATGGCCAATCACTTGGATCATTGAGATATCGGCTTGCAATGCCAATTAATGTATCACCGGGTTGGACAGTATAAACAGCGGGCGCGCCTGGCCGCACGTCTACATTTGCGGCAAAGATAGGTTGCGTAAGCAAAATAAAAATTATTCCAAGCCAACCCCATTTTTTCATCGATATGTTATCCTTTTTTAGTAGCCTAGTGGAAAAGTAACGCAATTTTTTACCAGTTATCCATAGGCCATACTCTCCATAAAATAACGAAAACCCATATGTGGAAAGTATTTGAAAATTTAACGTGTTCTAGTATAACCTATAGTTAATATTTTCTTAATCCTTTTTCGTTAAATTAGAAAAAGACATTGAGACATTGCAATAAGTGCTTTATGCTGGTTCAATGTCAATGTAAACCAATTTTTAAATCAGGGAACTTTCCCATGGTCGATGGCCAAAATTTTGTAAGATCGCTGTTAGGTGATCCTGCCTTTAAACGTACATTTTACGGTGCTGAGTTAGGTATGCCGCAAGCCATTTATGAATTAGCAAAAACATATATCGCAATGCGTAATTTTACGGAAGCCATTGCATGGTCACGTACGTTAGCTGAAAACCCTAATTTAGTAGAACAAGCAATTGAGCTATTATCAGAAATTATTAGTTATAGTACCGATCCAGATGTAATTGAAGAAGCACATAAAGTCATTTCAGAATTAAATTCACAGGTTGCAATGAATCAATCTGAGCAGAAAAATTCGCTTGAAAAGCAAAGTTTTTTAATTGCAACAGCCACAATAGATGACGTTTAGGGGCAGTTGACAATTGATTCGGACCTTCGGCCCTCACCCCTTCGGGGCGGCTTACAGCCGTCCAAATTGGCTAGCGCCAATTTGTCGCTATGCTGCGGCAGAAAGACTTGATTTTTGAGCACCGCAGCGGAGCATACTTTGCCGTCTGTGAGCAGCGGAGCACAAAAAATCGAGGCTTAATGCCCAGCATAGTAGAATTGTCAACTGCCCCTACTTTTTTTCAATACCACTAACCAACCATTAACAGGCAAGCCTTTTTCTTCACGTAATTTCAATAAAACAAATTCAGTTACTTCAAAACCGATTTTGTTAGCTAACTGCTTTAGATAATCAGCATGATGAGTATAACGACCCGTTTTCATCAGTTGAAAATCTTTTTCATAACCTGCTTCCGTGGTAAAAATTAAATAGCCAGAAGGGGCGAGTGCTTGGTAACACTGTGTAAAAATAGTCGTTAGATCGCCAAGATACACAAAACTATCCGCCGCAGTAATTAAATCAATTTGCTCATGCCAACGATTTAAAGCAGTGACCATATCATCTTCAATTAACTCATCATAAATATGCTTTTTCTCTGCAATTTTTAGCATATTGGCAGATAAATCAACACCAACCAGTAGTGATGTCCGTGGGATAAAATAACGACCGCACAACCCCGTGCCACAACCTAAATCCACTACGTTTAAATCCCACCGATCATGCAGATAAAGACATGCATGCTTGTATATTGCTTCAGGAACTTTATATTGCAGTGCATCCATTAATTCATGATCAAAATTTTCGGCATAATTATCAAATAATGATTGAATATACGTTGCAGGGGCAGTATCAGGTTGCGTTGTTCCTGTGAGGGCTGCTAAGCGATAAGCTGCAATTTCATCATCTGGTCGCAATTCTAATGCACGTAGGTAATGTTCTCGTGCTAAATCTTCTCGATTCAATTTAAGTAAGGTAGTGGCAAAGTTATCATGTGCATCAGGATCATCATCTTTAACTCGAATTGCTACTGATAGATGATAAGCAGCGGTTTCCCATTTACGCTGCTTCATATAGATTGCCCCAAGATTAAAATGAGCCGTGTAATTTTCAGTGTCTTGTGACAGAATCTCATAATAATGAGGAATGGCTAGCTCATATTGTTGTTCAGTAACATAAATTGCTGCTAAATTACTATGGGCTAATAAATGTTTGGGATTAAGTACTAATACCGCTTTAAATTTAGTAATGGCTTGTTCAGTATGTCCTTGTTCTAGCAAGGCACTACCCAAATTTAATTGGGCATTGGCATGCGTTGGAATTTTTTCATAATAAGCAATAGCATCATCAAGTTGATGGTGTTGGTAAGCAAGATTCCCCAGTTGAAAATTAGCTGCAGCATGGTTAGGCTCAATTTTAACAACTTGTTCAAAATAATATTTTGCTTCATCCAACTCATTTGTTTTTAAACAAATGGTACCAAGATTAACGAGCGCATCAGTATAATTCGTTCTTAAGTTTGTCGCTTGTTTATAATAATTTTTTGCCTCAGTTAATTGATTAAGTTCTTGATATACATTGCCTAAATTATTATATGCTTCAGCATAATTCGGACTAATATTAATTGCTTGCTCAAGATGTTTGATGGCTTGTGTCGTATCTTTTAAATGCAGCAAGCATGTTGCCAAGTGATTATGAGCAGCAGCTGACGAGGGATCTTGTTGTATAACGCGCAATAAAATATCTGCCGCAAGGTCGTATTTTTTTTGTTGACCGTACAAAATACCTAATAGATTTAAGGCATCTAGACAGGAGGGATCTTCTTGAATAATGCCCTGATAAAGCTGTTCAGCTTCTTGTAATTGACCTGCTTGATGGGCTGCCATGGCAGTTTGTAATTTTGATTTTATGGACATAATCTAATCTTAATATTACCGCGCTAAAATGAAACCATACCCAGTGATTCTGGACCCTAATACTAAGGCTTTAGTATAACCATGAATAGCAATCTATTCCAACAGCAAACGATTACGGATATACCAGTTTTTGCAGATTCAGCTTTTCAATATGATGCGGCTGATCTGAAAATGCAGATTCAACATGCACAAGAAATCCTAAAAGACTTCATCATGCCATTAACGTATGATGGCTCAGAGGCAGTACATAATGCTGTGCAATTATTCCTAACAAAATTACTACATGACATTTCAGCCCAAACGGCTGGGCAAATGGATGTAGTACTCATGCAAGATACACCATATCGACTTCTAGAAACACTGTATTTTTATTACAAACGAGCACAAACAGATAATATGAAAATTCGTGGTGCGCTGCAGGAAATACTTGTGAAGCAACTAGGTATCTCTGATTTAGAAATACAACAAGCGATTGATAATTACGATAGAGTAACTCGCTTCATGGTAGGGAAAAATCACTTACCACTCGTTGTGAAAGACGAGCTTATTGAATCTACTTTTTGGCCCTGTGTCGGGGGTGAAGCGCATGTAATGTTGCGGTTACTAGAAGCGAAATCCATTTTTCAGCGTCGTGGATTTGGCATGTGGCATAAACAATTAGTAGCAGCAGATAGCTCGGGTTATCAACAAGAAATTGAACAAATTATGATGAAGATATCGATTATTCGACTTAATCGTGCTTTATCTCGTGCCGAACGCAAAAAACAAATATTAGATGTCATTCACCAATATCAATCACAAGATATAGAAGCAACAGCAAGCAATTTGGATCGATTGTTAGTTGAAGCAGAACGACATGTAAAGGATTATTTTTTGTAAATCATTTTTGTACGTTGTATTATTGTTTGATGAACTAACAGGGAGTTAACATCAATGTTCCTCAAACAACTCAGTACTTATCAACAATACCACCAAAAATTTTTCACCAAAATTACCCATTTAATTGGCGTGCCGTTAATTGTCTTTTCATTGATGATTGTTTTTAATTGGGTCGGAATTACTATTCATGGAGTAGGATCGGCACCATTAACTTGGTTAGTCATTGTATTTTTGACTGCGTATTATTGCTTGCTAGATTGGCAGCTTGGTTTAATTACGGGATTAGCTTTGCTAGGCTTGGCCATGATATCATTTTTTTGGCTAGGCATTATTCCAAGTCACCATAGTTTTTATGTATTTTTAATTTGTTTTATTGTGGGATGGATATTCCAAATTATTGGTCACCTGGTCGAAGGTAAACGACCAGCATTGACAGATAATATCTGGCAGATTTTTACCGCCCCAATATTTTTAGCCGTAGAAATTGCATTTTGGTGCGGTTTGAAACAAAAACTAAAATGGAAATTACAAGAACCAGCGTGATTGAATAGTAAGGAAATAATTTGTAGGTGAATGGGCGTAATGTGACTCGGCATTCACCTTACATCGTTAATCGTTCAAATAATTTCTGCAATGCTTGTGCTCGATGACTAATCTGATTTTTTACAACCGGGTTTAATTCTGCGGCAGCACAGCGATGTTCTGGTACCCAAAAAATCGGGTCATAGCCAAATCCATTCGTACCATGGGGTTCAGTTAATATACTACCTTCCCAGATTCCTTCACAAATAATCGGAGCGGGATCATCATGATTACGCATGAATACAATAATTGAAATGAATCGTGCCGTGCGTTGGGGGGCAAGTACCTCAGACATATCAGCTAACACTTTAGCAATTTTTTCTTCATTAGAACTATTTTTACCAGCATAACGAGCCGAATAAATGCCTGGTCGACCATCAAGGGCATCGATAATCAATCCTGAGTCATCCGCAATAGAGGGAAGACCAGTATGGGTACAGCAATGACGAGCTTTTAAAATAGCATTTTCAATAAAGGTTAAGCCGGTTTCTTCAACGTCCGGAACGTTAAACGTTGTTTGGGGAATAATCTCAATCGATTTTTCAGCAAAAATGGCATTAAATTCACGAATTTTTCCTGCATTACTGCTAGCGATGACAATTTTATGTAGCATGTTTATAAGTCCTTTGATATTTGCAATGATGTTGGATTGCGCATCGTAGCAAGTGGGCGGAGCGAAGGGAGGGCTCCCGTCCGCGCGGAGCTTGCGAGCACGGCGGGATACCCGCAGCTCCGGGGTCCCACTTGCGGTGTTTCTCATTCCACATTTTCGGGATAATGAATATGGCGATACCCCAATATTAATTATTCTCTAGTATGGAGCTTTCCGTTGCGTTTACTTGCTTGCGTTCTTGCCACGCCAAGATAATGAATGGCGGAATAGACATCAAAAACAATCCTGTTGCCATAATGGCTTCATAACGCCATACATTCCCCACATTAATGCCATCCGGTGGGAAGAAGCCGATAATAATAGTAATAATGCTGATAATAAAACCAGCGCCAGCCACAATCCAAATACCAGGTTTGCCACCAGGAATACGATAAGCGCGAGTGACTTCAGGGCGACGATAACGTAATGCAATCGCTGCAGCAAACATAAGGATATACATACCCATATATAATTGAGCTGTCATTGCAGTTAAAATCCAGTAAGAGGCATTGACACTTGGCATGAGTAAAAATACACAGGCCAAGAGCGTGACAATAATGGCTTGATAAATAATTAATGGGGTTGGGACATGAAATCTATTTTCTTTTACAAGGCTGGGGAATATTTTCAAGTCATTTAATGCAATTTGTAAACCGCGGCTAGGCGCGATAATCCAATTACTTAATGAGCCTAAAATACCAAATAGAACCAATACCATGATAACGGGGGTTAACCAACCAATATGATAAGCATTGAGATAAATCTGTAATGCTTGACTAATGCCAGAGACTAAACTCAATTGGCTATTAGAGACAATAACAGCAATAGCTAAGGCACCCAATAACATAGTGATCATAATAAAAATGACGGAAAATTTTAAGGCGCGTGGATAATCACGTTCAGGATTTCTTACATTTTGTGAGTGTACGGTTGCAATTTCCATGCCACAAAAACACAGCACAATGGCGGTGAGCGAGACTAAAATACTGGGGTCGTGGAAATTAGGGGCCATGGCAGCCATATTAAAATGAATTTGTAATGGTTTACCAAGCATGACCCAAACGACACCTAGTAAAATGACCATACTCATGGGAACAACCAAACCGAGCATTCCGCAAAATGAACTAAATTTGGCAGATAATTTGATTCCTCGTAAATTGAGAAGACTTACAATCCAGAAAGTCGCAACAATAACGCTCATTAAATAATATTTATTTGCGGCTAATGAAGGTGAAAAAATGTAAGCAAGGCTGCCAGCAATAAATGACAATAAGGTTGGATACCAAATCACATTTTCAATCCACTGAAACCAGATAGCTAATAAGCCAGACTTTTTGCCAAATGCTTCTTTTACCCAAATATAAACACCACCCGTTTTAGACCAGCCAGTGGCTAATTCAGCAGAAACCATCGCACTTGGAACTAAAAAACATAATGCGCCAATGATAAAAAAGAAAATCAAAGGGGTTCCGAACAGAGCAATGGCAGGTAAGTTCCGTATACTATCAACTGATGTTACCGTCATCATTGCGATGCTAAAGGCACCAATTGTGTGTCTTGAAGTCGAAGTCATTCGTCCAGCCTTATATCAAAATAAATTACAAATATTCCATCCCGCTTGAAAATGCGACAAGTGGGCGGAGCAAAGGGAGGGCTCCCGTCCGCGCGGAGCTTGCGAGCACGGCGGGATACCCACAGCTCCGGGGTCCCACTTGTGCTGCTTCCCATTTCACATTTTCATTGGCAAATGGTATATCTCAATTGAACCAGACATTATACCAAAAATTGGTCAAAAAACAATCAAAATGCTACCGTTACCGTTGTGCTTAACAAGCCTTGACGGTATTTTTCCATCGCATCTTGTGCTTGACCAACATGCTCGAGCAAACGGCCAAATTCTGCGTATAACTCAGCATTAGGCTCGAGATCTAAAGCCGACTCAAAGAATTGTCGTGCCTGTCCCCATAAGTGATTACGTAGACATAAACGACCCAATGTCAGCAATAAAATCGCGCTATTACCATATTGCTTTAGCCAGCCTTCGGCGGTTTCTAACTGTTTTGCAGATTGGGAAGCAGGTAATAAACCATATAGGCGGACTAACTCAGGATGCCAGTCGGTTTTTAAAGCATCTTTAATGATTTGTTCCGCCTCATCATTGCGTTGTAATGTCATCAATCGTGCCGTATATAACTGCAACAGTTGACTATCTCGTTTTAAATTGCGTGGTGTGCGTTGCCACAAATTATCTAATTGTTGTGGACCTGCACTTTTGCCAAGTTGTAACATGAGTTCATAATAAGCTTGTTTTTCAAGCTCTGCCAATGCATCAGCAGAAATTACTTTCCGTTTACGTAATTCAGGTAATAGCTCTAATATGCCATTCCAGTCGTTTAATTCCTGATAAAGTTTTTTCAACATTTTTAACACGTATTTATTTTGTGGATCCAAATGTTGCATATGTCGCAATGTCGCTAAACAATGTTCAAGTTGCTTTTGATTAAATTGTAATTGTGCTTGGGTTAGGCCAATAGCTAATTCAGAATCAGGTGTGCTGACATGTGCCATTCGTAAATATTCATCGCGGCGATTATCGGCACCTTGTTCTTGTGCGGCACGAGCGGCGGCTAAATAATTAATTAAAGGCGAATTATTATGTTGGGTTGCTTTCACTAACAAAGCTTCTGCAGAAGCCCATTTCCCTTCAGCTAATTCACGTAATCCATTTTTGGTTAAACGATGTGATACATTCAAACGATGTTGTTTGCGCCAAATACGAAACTTTTTGGCAAGTGCACCAGTACCGCGTATTAGTAATACTAAATTATGTAACAGAATAAATCCAAGGACTAATAATGCGCCTGCTACCCACAATGGCATTTGTAACGTCCAATGTTGGTAAGCAAATAATGCATAACCTGGATCGGCCGCAATTTTGACGCCAGCCCACACCGCAAGAAAGAAAATTAATAAGGTGACAATCAAAAATTTCATGAATTCGCCCCTTTATTGGCATCGGTTAGATCATCAAGTTGCGTATTAATAATGTTAAGCGAATCAGATATGTCAGGCATGGTTGGAGAAATATTTTGTTGTTGTAATTGCGTCAGTCCAGTTAGCATTGCTTGCGTTTGTGGTGCAGATTCAACGTAATAATTTTTCACCCAGTTAATGGCTTGCTGTACGCTATTACTATATAGATCGCCTTGTTGGTGCAAGCAAGCCCATTCTGCTTGTGACAATAGCATTTGTAGATGCAAATCGAGATAGTGACGATTTTGTGGCGTAATTAATTGACCGACCGGTTGATCATGATATTGCACCACAATAATTTGCTTTAGCTGTTGCCAACTTTGTTCTAAACCACGCTTCCATCCTGGTTGATGGTGATGATGATGTTTCGGTACTGGCGCTTGCGGAACAGCATTGGGAGTGGAAATGACAGGCAGTTTACTAACTTGATCCCCAAATGCATTAAGTTGCAATAAGATGTTAGGAATATCAGCTTGTGGTACACCCTTCAATGTGGTGATATCGTTAGCTAAGGCTTGTCGTAGATTTAACATGGTTGGATCGTCAAGACTGGCAATTCGCGCATCGGCGGTCTGTAATAATTCAATGGCGACAGGAACATTATGTTCAAAGCTCACGCTGAAATTGGCAAGATGGATTAAGTATCTTGCTTCACCTAATTGCCAAGTAATATTATCGGATACTTGATTGCTCATAAATGATTTTAAGCGCAACTGTTGTTTTTGTAATTGCTCTTGCGATTGGGAAACTTGCTCATTTAAGTCAGTAAGCTCCGATTGTAGTTCACTCACTTGAGCCACGTTTTTCTGTGAAATCGACTGGTTTTTTTTCCATAACACACCACAGGTGCCAGCTAATACAATAACAGCAGCAAGTGATGTAACAGATAAAATGATAGGTAATCCTTTGGTAAGATGGTGATTACCTGATTGTGGTTGCTTGGTTAGTGGCTCGGTGGTTGAGCTTTCAGTCATGGTGATGTTCCTCATACCAAAGTGTTAATGCAGACATTATACTGTGATCGGTAGGATTGTCTGCAATAATTGGTGATTTAATGTAGCCTAATCCTTTTAAAGTCGTTTTCATGTGCGAATTTATTACAAGAAACTCTTTATCAAACAACTGGTTATGTAAACCTTTGTCGAATGCTTGAATTAAATTAAGCAATGTTTCGTTACTAGTACAGACAATAATATCAACTTTATTTAATAATTCAGCTTGTTGTTTAATATCCATTTGCGCTGTTAGCGGTTGCCGCATATAACATGCTGCATGCAGGACATGAGCGCCACGTTGTTGTAATTGCGTCGCAAGCAAAGGACGCGGATTAGCGCCGCCAAAGATAATAATGATGTTATCTTTTATATGTTGTAATTCAGATTTAGCCAATAAACCTTCGGAGCTAAAATCAATATCAGGCATGATGACATTGTTACAATTTGATACATTTAGTGAATGACAAGTAGCTGGGCCAATTGCAAAAACAGATTGCACCGGGGGCCATGATTTATTAGCTTTGTTGATGGCAAGAATCGCATTTCTAACTGCATTTGAACTGGTGAATATAATAGAATTGGCTTGTTCATATTGTTGTAAAGCAGCGCCGACAGAGGGGTCGTTAATAGTGGGAATGATCGTTGTGACAGGTAATAATAATGGCGTTGCACTTGCTTGATTTAATGCTGAAATCAAACTTACTGCTTGGTGTGCAGGTCGGGTGACCAATACTCGCAATCCTAACAAAGCAGCAAGATTATCCATCTTATTAGCATCCTTGAATTATTTGAGCAGCACCCTGCGCTAATAGTTGATTTGCAACTTGCAGGCCAAGCGCATGTGCATCATGTTTCGCTGCGGTTTCTACAACGTGTAACATAGTTTTGCCATCGGAGCTAAGTACACGACCACATAACTGTAGTTGTTGCTGGTGAATGGTTGCCAATCCCGCAATGGGGGTAGAGCAAGTTCCCCCTAATTTTTGATTCATACTACGTTCGGCAGTGATACAAATTTCAGATTGTGGGCAATTTAATGTTTGCATAAGCGCAATGGTCGCCGAATCTTGAGCTCGACATTCAATGCCAACAATTGCTTGTCCAACAGCCGGTAGCATATCTTCAATGGCAAGGAATTGTTTAATTTTATCTTCAAAACCAAGACGTATTAATCCAGCAGCCGCCAAAATAATGGCATCAAAATCACCCTGTGCTAACTTATCGAGGCGAGTATTCACATTGCCACGTAACGGTTTAATGATTAAGTCTGGTCGCATTGCTAATAGTTGAGCTTGGCGTCGTAAGCTGGAAGTACCGACGATAGCGCCATGAGGTAATTGCTGAAGGGCGTTATATTTTTCTGAAACAAAGGCATCACGCACATCTTCACGTGGGCAAAACGCAGCGAGCGTTAAGTCTTCTGGAAGATGGACCGTCATATCTTTCATTGAGTGGACGGCAATATCGGCACGCTTGTCTCGTAATGCAACTTCAAGCTCTTTAATAAATAATCCTTTGCCGCCAATCTTTGCTAAAGAATTTGTTAAGTTCTTATCCCCCTCGGTCACTATTAAAATTAGTTCAACCGTGACATGTGGGTGCTTCTTTACAATGAGCTCTTTGACAAAGTTAGCTTGCCAAAGTGCAAGTGGGCTGCGGCGTGTAGCAATCTTGATATGGGTTGGATAAGTTGGGTTAGTGACCATTTTTTTGGAGTTCCTCTGCAATCAGTTTATCTTTTTTCACCCATAAGTCATTAAGCCATTTTTGAAAATGTTCTCGAAATTTCTCATCATCATGATAGTCGCCAATTAAATCACTAGTGATAGGGGTGACATTAAACTTCACTGTAATCTTATTGATTTTGCCACAGGCAAAGTCCCATGCGCTAACATTTTTGCCGTGGTAAATAATAGTGACATCAATCAACTCTTTTAACGTGCCATTCATAGCAGCTAAAGCAAAAGCGGTACCTCCAGCCTTAGGCTTTAATAGATACTGAAAAGGTGATTGTTGTAAATCATGTTTTTGAGGGGTAAACCGAGTTCCTTCAACAAAATTAATAAGTGTGGTTGGGGTTGCTTGGAAGAGGGAACAAGCCTTTTTGGTGGTTTCTAAATCCTGCTTACGTAAATGCGGATTTCTTTCTATGGCTGCTTTGCTATGGCGCTGCATGAAAGGAAAGTTAAGCACCCAACAAGACGTTCCAACAAGTGGAACCCAGCGTAATTCTTTTTTGAGAAAGAATTTAAGCATGGGGCTTTTCCTAACAAATACTTTCTCAAGGATAACGATATCTGCCCAACTCTGATGATTTGAAATTAGTAGATACCATTGCTGTTCTGAAAGTTGATTTGGATCGTCAATTTCCCAGGTAGTTTTACATGTTAACCAGATAATTGCATCATTGATACATGCCCAAATTTTGGCAATATTGTGACCAACTTTTTCGAATGTTTGACGACCTTTTCCACCGCGATAAACAACTTTAAGTATTCCAGCAAGGGAAATTAAGATCGAACAAAATAACAAATTCAATGTATAAAGAACAATACTTAGGACGCCGATGAGCGGTTTTGGCAACCAAGATAACATAATACGAACTCCTTACTTTTGCTTGCCATCATCATAACACAGTTTTTTACTTTTGCAGCCTTTTTTGCTTGCAATATAGAATTTTTGCGTACGGTAATCGGCGTTTTTTTTGAAGTGGTTTTTTGATTTTATAAAGTTATTTTTTGCTTTTTATTGACAATGTGATTAATATTTATTGCAAATTATTAAATACTAAGCCAGAATAGCTAGTGTAAGTTGTAGTTACATGTTTTGTGATTATGTAAAAGTATTTCATTAGACATAATGAAATACGAAACAGGAGCAAACTTATGGCAAAGGCAAGGGCCGTAAAAAAGGCAGTTAAGGGAAAGGGAAAATCGACTGCAAAACCAAAGGCAATGTCTGAACTTCAGGCAACGCAATTTGAATTGCATGAAATCGAAAATTTTTTCAGTACCGCACCTGCCGAACTGAAGGAACAGTTGGACTCGTTTGTTCAACAATTACAACACCATGCTACTGAGTTAAAGGGAAAGCTGGCTAAAGCTTCTAAAGAGCATCAGCACGCTGAAAAAACCTTTAAACAAGCTAAAGCTGGGATTACTAGACAATCTTCAGCAACAGCACGTAATGCGGTTAAAAAGGCTGAAAAGTCTGTAAAAATTGCTGAAGCGTCTGTTAAACAGCTTGAACGTGAGCTAAACGAAGTAAACGGTGAAATTGATATATTAAAATCAAGTTCATTACGTTTTGCTGGTTTAGCAAAAGTTGTTTCTGCTTATGATAAGGTATGGAAGAAGTCGGCCGTCAAGGCCAAAAAGGCAACCACTGCAAAAAGGAGTACCCCTAAAGTGAAAGCTAAAACCGCAACCAAAGCAAAGACCGTAAAGAAAGCTAAACCTGCAACCAAAGCTAAGACTGTAAAGAAAGCTAAGCCTGCAACTAAAGCTAAGACTGTAAAGAAAGCTAAACCTGCAACCAAAGCTACCAAGACTGTTAAGAAAGCTAAACCAGCAACCAAAGCTAAGACCGTAAAGAAAGCTAAAGTTGCAACTAAAGCTACCAAGACTGTCAAGAAAGCTAAACCTGCAACCAAAGCTAAGACCGTAAAGAAAGCTAAACCTGTAAGTAAAGCTAAGACTGTTAAGAAAGCTAAACCAGCAACTAAAGCTAAGACCGTAAAGAAAGCTAAAGTTGTAAGTAAAGCTAAGACTGTAAAGAAAGCTAAACCAGCAACTAAAGCTAAGACCGTAAAGAAAGCTAAAGTTGCAACTAAAGCTAAGACTGTCAAGAAAGCTAAACCAGCAACCAAAGCTAAGACTGTAAAGAAGGCTAAACCAGCAACTAAAGCTAAGACCGTAAAGAAAGCTAAAACTGCAACCAAAGCTAAAACTGTAAAGAAAGCTAAGACTGCAACCAAAGCTAAATCTACGAGTAAGGCCAAAACTGCAAAAAAGTCTAAACCTGCAGCTAAAACTGCAGTGAAAGCTAAGACAACAACCAAGCGTGCCAAAACTGCGAAAACTACGAAACGAGTTAGTAGCAAAGGTAATACCGGTTCACATGCGGCAGAAATGCATCATGTAACAACGCACGCGATCACTCCAGAACATCCTGTTTCGAGTGAAACGCTTCAATAAAGCGTATTGGTATATATTGGTTATAAAAAGCGCCAAATTTCACGATTTGGCGCTTTTTTAGTTTGAGGCATGATGGGTATGTTACAAGGTAATATCAGATTGATGGATACGCATCCATTCTTCTAGAATAATTTTAGCTGCTAAGGCATCGATCTCACTTTTTTGGATAGCACGATAGCCGCCCTGATCAAATAAATTTTGACGTACTTCAAATGACGTTAATCTTTCATCCATACCATGTACGGGTAACTTAAAACGTATTTTAAGTTGCAGGGCAAAGGCTCTAGCTTTGTGCGTCATTGGTTGCGCGGTCCCATCCATATTTAATGGGATGCCGACGATGAGTGCTATGGGGCGCCATTCTTTAATAAGCTTCTCAAATAGATTCCAATCTGGTACCCCTTTTTGCGCAGGAATTATCTTAAGTGGATTTGCATTTTGTGTGAGTGTTTGACCAACGGCAACGCCAATACGTCTTAACCCAAAATCGATACCCATCAAGATACCATTATAGTGTTGAGGTTGATCAATGATTAATAATTCGGATGTAGATTTAGGCATGGCCAGTTTCAGATGAGATATTAGAGATATCAAATCCCAATAAAGCAGCGGCGGCGCTCCAGCGATCTTCGCTTGGTATTTTGAATAAAATTTCGGGATCAGATGGCGTTGTTAGCCAATAATTATTAGCAACTTCCTCTTCTAATTGGCCAGCACCCCAGCCGGCATAACCCAGAATAACAATGAAATCTTTTGGACCTTTACCGTTAGCCAATGCGTTTAATATATCTTGTGAAGAGGTGACAGCTAATTCTGGACTGGTAATTAAGGTTGATTGCCAGGGCACGTTAGGACTATGAATAATAAATCCACGCTCTGGTTGTACTGGACCACCAAGAAAAACGGGTAAATTTTTGATGGCATTATTTTTAACTTTGATTTCCATTTGAGTCATGATTTCGCCCAAGTTTACTTCAAGAATAGGGCGATTCACCACAATACCCATCGCACCATCAGGATTGTGCGCACAAATGTAAACAACGGCGCGCGCGAAATTGAAATCGTTCAATAACGGCATCGCAATGAGGAAATGATTTTGTAAGCTGTTAAATTCATCTTTCATGCCATAAGTATCGACAATCTTTTCCTTGAAAGCAAGTTTCCTTAACATAATTCATGCAACAAATTAAGAAATAATTAATTGTTATTAATCGTTAAGTTGATTACAATTGGAACAAGTTTAGGAGGAAAATATTTATGTCACAATTTGATTATTTACAACGTTTTTTGTTTGAGCATCATGCCATACGAGGAGAGTTAGTTTTTTTACGTGATGTTTTTCAGACGGTTAGTAAACAACGCGATTATCCGATTGTGGTAAAGCATTTGTTAGGCCAATCAATGGCTGCAACAGCATTATTGAGCGCTACGATTAAATATAACGGCTCATTAATTTTGCAAGCACAAACAAAGGGCCCTATTAATTTATTAGTTGTACAATGTGACCAGCATCTGAATATGCGTGCGTTAGCAAGATGGCAAGATGATAGTGATTTTTCACAACGATTATTGGGTGAGGGGCATATGATCATTACGGTTTCTCCCGATAACACGACGGAACGTTATCAAGGTGTTGTCAGCTTAGAATCAAGCCAATTAAATGAAAACTTAGAAAGTTATTTTGAACAATCAGAACAATTGCCAACTAAATTATGGCTTGCTGCAGATCACGATCAAGCGGTCGGGCTATTAATTCAAAAAATGCCCAATATCCATTCTGGCGAACAAGCTGCTGGAGAAGAATGGAATTATTGGGAACATATTCAAGTACTTGCTGCAACGATCACTGAAAAAGAGTTACTATCACTTGATGCGACAACGATTTTACATCGTTTATTTCATGAAGAAGATATTCGATTATATGAGCAACAGCCAGTAAATTTTCGCTGCGAGTGTGATAAGAATAAAATGGCGCAAGCGCTGCAAACGATGGGTGAAGAAGAAGTTCGCGATATTTTAAAAACCTATAGTTTTGTTGAAGTAACATGCGATTTTTGTAATAACACCTATGCTTTTAATGAACAAGAAATTAATCAAATTTTTAGCGCAGCTCCAAACGATGCTAATTAATGTTAGAGTCTGAATAGTGAGCACAATGCCCAGTGAATTGTTAACAGGTCATAATGGATTATATGCATAACATATTATGCGGAACAAGAGGAAGAGATCATGGATAAAATGGTTTTTGTTGGAAAAAATTACCTCGAACATGCGCAAGAGTTAGGTGATGCAGTACCTGATACGCCGGTGATATTTCTCAAACCTCCGTCAATATTACGGCAAGTTTCACAATGGCATACAACACAAGAATTAAGCTTATATGATGCAGATGTTCATTATGAAACGGAAATTGTGTTGCAGCTTAAATGTGGGGGCTATCGTATTTCTGCCAGCCAAGCTGGTGCATGTATTGGTGCGGTAACAATTGGTTTGGATATGACACGTCGTGGCTTACAAACGCAATTAAAAAAACAAGGCCATCCATGGACTATTGGTAAAGTGTTTCCTGATGCCGCGGTGGTGGGGCCAATGATTCCATTGACTCAATTTTCAGATTATTTAACAACGCCTTTTTCATTTACATTAAATGGGGACGTACGACAGCAATCTGCCGGTGAATTAATGACTTTTTTACCTATTGCGCTAATTAGTTATATCAGTGAATTTTTCCCCTTATGTGAAGGGGATTTAATCTTTACTGGTACACCTGCGGGCGTTGGCCCTGTTAACCCAGGTGATAAAGCAAGATTGGCATGGGGCGAGAGCTATTGGTATGATGTTGCTTGGACTAAATAACAGCATAAGGCAAGGTAAGCATGCGTAAATTAATCGTATTCATCAGTTTATTTTTTTCGTCAGTATGTTTTGCACAATTAGGCGCCGTCGATATGAATGCCGGAAAAGATACACCAAATTATTTTACGTCATTAGGTAATACCTGTCCGCATCCCGTCAATTGTGCGTTTGGCACTAATTTTTTGAATTTATCTGATGCTAATAAATGTGGTTGTTGTGCCTGTGATGGTGGTGCAGTCGGTTGTGCTGGGGGTGCGCATGGACAAATTGTTTGTGGTGATGGTACCTATGCTAATGGTTGCAATTGTCAATATACGGTGAATACGGATTAAGCGTTTTCAATATTTCTGCCCTATATATATTGCAGCACACGCGTTGAATTTAAATGTAAAAGAATTTACGCGCGTGCCACATTTGAAAGTTGTAAACAGCCCCTATACCCCGCAGCATTTTTTATATTTTTTTCCACTGCCACAAGTACATGGGTCATTGCGACCAACTTTAGGCGCACTGTGTCGAATAGGTTGTGGTGTCTCATCATGATGATGACCATGATGGTGTGTTTCTTGTTTACCATCGACGTAATACCATTGACCGTCTTCTAATTGAAATTCACTGAGTTCCGCTAAATGTTGATGGTGACCTTTACTATCGTTGTAGTGCGCTACAAATTCAACATAACCAATATTATCAAAAGGTTGATAACTGCGTACAATATCTAAACCAACCCATTCTGACTCTTTAGCGAATTTAAGGCTGCTGGCGCGATTAAAACCTTCTGCCGCATGCCCACGCATGGTCTTCTCAATATAATCGACATTGGCCAGTGTAAAGGCCGTATAGCGCGAACGCATGAGTGCTTCAGGAGTCGGCGCAGGCTTAACAAAAGTAACGTAGGGTTCACAGCATTCTTGGAATGATTTACCGGATTGGCAAGGACAAAATTGCATGATGTATTCTCATATAGTTAATTGATGGCGAATTTTACCATAAATTTATCAATATGTAGCCCGGGTAAACGCGTTTAAATATCGAGAAATATAATGAAATTGAATATTATTCAGTGTTGAATAATGTTAGTTAATGCGTGTAACCCGGGGTCGATGGTTGCATCACACTCGATCTCGGGCTACATGCATTAATCTAACGTAGGGGCGTATTGCATACGCCCATCTGGCCCCATCATAAATTTATGGAACCCTTAGATAATTGAGTACGGCAATATTGGAAATATTGTTTTAAAAGGCAATGATTAGTGATGTTTGATAAATGGGCGTATGCAATACGCCCCTACGTTAGATCTAGTGATGTATGTTGAATATAGTAGTCAAGAAAACTATTTGTTTTTCATTGGTGAGGGTGTGGTAGAGGGTGCATTATCAAGCTTAGTATCATTTGACGAGGTAACACTCAGTGTTGAATTTACAGCGGCTTTAGTCATTGCATTGCCGGTGGTCGCTTTACTATGACCTGTTTTTAAATCACCTTCTTGTCCAAGAGAGGTATCTTGCTTTTTATCTGTTATGGCATGATAACCAGTAGAAGCTATTTTCCCTAATGCTTCTGACGCAATGACTGCTAAACGTATGCCACCGTTTAATCCAATCCTCACAATTTCTTCAGTAACTTTACCAAAAATTTTACCGGCGCCAGTCGTTCCACGTACAAATAACGAAGGACCTTCATCTTCATTTTTAGGGGCACTAGCTTCTGGTGCAGGAGCTGGAAGAGCATTATTCGATTCAGCTTGCGCTGCGGTAAGCTCTTTGCCTTGCATAATTCGAACACCAGCTTTTGCAATTTCTGCCGTTTCTGCAGCAGCTGCTTTGGCTACTCCCCAGGCACCTTTTACAGCAAATTGAATGGCAGAACCCAGGATATAGCCCAATACGCCCCCCACTCGAGTGAGGAGTGATTCATCATTATGGTGTTCTTTTTTAGCCACTTGTTTTTGTTCGCTACTTTCGTCATCTTTTTTAGCAATAGCAGATGATGACGGTTTAGGCGTGGGTGTTTTTGTAATGTTTGACGAGGTGCTCTTTTCAGCTACTGCAGCAGCCGTTTTTTCTACGGTTTTAGTTTGTTCCGCAACAGTACCACGAATAGTTTGGTTTCTTTCCATGGCTTTTTGCTGTTGTTCGGCTAATGCTGCACGTTTAGCAGCGATATCATTGGTTTTTGTGCTCTCACGAGTTGGTTTTGGATTAGCAATAGCTTGCAATTCTTTAATATTTTGTTGCGAACGTTGAATCCATGCTTGATCCTTTGCTTGAGGAAATACTTGCTGAAACTGTTGCGAAAATTGTTCACGAATGGCCGGTGTTTGTTGATTAATGATTTTTAAATCACCGTTATATGATTTGAGACACGCACCTTTTTGTGCGACATCAATTTTGCGTTGTAGATTTTCAGGTTTATTGTGTAATTCTTTTCTGAAATAATTTGGATCAGTCAGCTTGCTAATAAAATCTTTTTCTACTTTATCCATCGCATCACAAAACCGTTTTTGCACGCGATAAGCAGCTGAGTTTTGGGGCAAAGAGTGTAGCATTGCATCTCGCTCAGCATGTTGTGCTGCAAATTTGGCTTTATGGTTGTCATAAGCGTTGATAGCAGCTTCACCAAATGTCACTTCTGTTTTATATAATGTACGAATAGTTTCTTCTGTTTTGTGTTTTTTAATTATTTCTATTAGTGATGGTTTCAAGTTGTCTTCAAGATTTTTGATCAATAAATTATGTCTTTTATCATCATTACTCTTCCATGGTCGAGGGAGCTCTAATAATTCTTGCAATAGTGTTTCTGGTGTTTTTTGTTTGGGAGTTGGCTCCCCTGTAGGCGTTTTAATAGCATCGAATTGTTTTCTTAACTCTTCGCTATCAGTTTCGACAAAGCTGGGTTTATCGGGTTTGGAAGTATTGGCCATAACTTATTGAATCCTATATGCATGCATAATAATTATACTACCAGTATGTGAGAATTGCCTTAACAAATTATGAAGAGAATCAGTTTATTAGTAACTGCTTGACATTGTTAAGATTTTGTGCAGAAAAAATGAACTATGCTGTTGGTATCAATATTAAAAAAGTATGAGAGGGAAACATCATGGCGACAGACTTGATAGAATACTACAAATTTATTAAAGATGAACAATACCGAGAATTACGGAATTTGTTATTCAAATCACCCAAAACCGGTGCTACTGAATTATTAGTGGACATAATTCAAAAATATAATAGATATATAGATGATAAAGAGCTTATTAGTTCAAGATTAAACAATCGAGAAAAAATAGGTTATGGTCTGTTTGAAGCTGCGACTACAGGACATAAAGCGGAATTGGATAAAATAAAAAATAAGATGGAAAAGTTAATATTAGCTACAAAAACTATTATTAACTCTGGCGTGTTAAACCAAGAACAATTAGCAACGGAAGCTTTTAGCAAATTAATTATAAATAGGGATAACGAATTATTTACGCTAATTAGTGCAGCTGAAAAAGAGGCTCAAAAGAAAGAAGTCAATGGTATTTTAAATCATAGGTTTCACCATCGTCGTGCCTATTCATGCGGGACAGAGGTGAATATTGACTTACCGCGCCTAGCAAGTTCAATTTTAAGGACATAATATCTTAAATGGAAAGTAACCTAGATAATGTCTTTGGAGTTAAGTGAAATTTACTTCCAGCCACTGTCATTCTGAGACTTTCGCTGACACGAAGTGAAAGTCTCGAGATGACAGTAATAGACGGTAATGTAGCAAGGGATTGAACTACAACAATGCTTTTTGAAAATGAATCAACAATCCTTTCACACAAACTAATGCACTCAAGAACCCTAACACTAAACCGCCGGCAATATCCAGTGGATAATGAATACCTAAATAAATGCGACTCCAACCAATCACAAAAGCCAATAATAATAAAAAGATACCTAATTTATACACGCGACCCAAAATAAAACCAAATGCTACAGTACATGCAAATGTCATATGATCGCTTGGGAATGAATAATCTGCCGAGTGTTTTATATAATTAGTCACGACACCATCAGCAAATGGACGCATAGTTGGATAAATGTGTCCAATTAGGTAACTTAAGCCACATGCCAGTAATAAAGCGATAAAGATGACGATGACTAATGCGCGTCGGTCACGATAACGTAAGCATTGGTAAATCAATACTAGAGGGAAAAGTAAAATTAAATATTTAGCAGCAAGTCCACTCCATACGAGTTGCCAATGTGCGGGTTCAGGGCCAGCATAAAGCCACTGTAATAATTGGAGGTTGAGCGCAAAGTGTTCCATGTAGATATCCTTGAGGGTTATTTTTGGCTTTGGATATTATGCATGGAAGAGGGTGATTAAATCAACCTAAACTCAGCCATCGAGAAACGTAGCCTTTATTAAATAGGCAACAGAAGTTAAAAAAGCACAAGAAAAAATTGTAGGTGGGGGCTAAAAAAGAGCAAATAATTGCCTATTTAATGAAGGTTCGAGCTATAAGAGAGTGTTGACTCCATACGCGTCAAGCTAAGGCCTGCTAATCTTAAACAGCCCCTCCCCCAGCCCTTTCCTGCACAGCGTCAACATTAATGAGGCGGCAAAATCCAACGTGTAGCTGCGGGGCGAGGGAGCTTTTTAGTATTTATATTTAGATTAGGGAGATTTATTGTGCGGCCACATTAATCCTTACTGGAACGCGCTTGCGTCCCCAAACGCCGGGAGGCCCTTCAAAAACGCCAGGGCATAGGTGTTGGCAAAATTGACAATGTCCATCATTGCTTAGATGGTAACTAAGAACATTATACCAATCACGTACAATCACCGCATTTTTACAGTTAGTGCAATATGTTGTACCACCACTTACATCATGCACATTGCCAGTATAAACATAGTGTAAGCCATTTTTAATGGCAATTTCACGTGCACGAATGAGTGTTGCCGGAGGGGTGTGTGGTTTATCCATCATTTTCCAATCAGGGTGGAATGCACTAAAATGTAATGGCACATCAGGGCCTAATTTATCGAAAATCCATTTGCTCATATTTTCAATTTCTTCATTACTATCGTTTTCACCTGGAATGATTAAATTAGTAATTTCAAACCAAACATCGGTTTCATTTTTTAAATATTCCAATGTTTCTAAAACCGGTCCCAAACTGGAGCCCGTAATATATTTATAAAAATGTTCAGTAAATGCTTTTAAATCAACATTTGCAGCATCCATGTATTGATAAAATTCGCGGCGTGGTGCGTCACAGATATAGCCAGCAGTTACTGCCACACTCTTAATACCCCGTTGGCGACAAGCAATAGCGGTATCAATGGCATATTCCATAAAAACAACGGGATCATTATAGGTAAAAGCAATGCTTTTGCATTTCAGTTGTTCCGCTGCAATAGCTAATGCTTCAGGGCTAGCTTTAGCGCCGAGTTTATCAATTTCACGAGATTTGCTGATATCCCAATTTTGGCAAAATTTACATGCCAAATTACAACCTGCGGTGCCAAAAGAAAGTACCGGGGTGCCTGGCAAGAAATGATTAAGTGGTTTTTTTTCAATAGGATCAATACAATAGCCACTAGAACGGCCATAACTTGTTAATACTATTTCATCATCTTCACAAGCTCGCACAAAACATAATCCACGTTGGCCATTACGTAATTTACATGCCCGCGGGCAAACATCACATTGAATGCGACCATCGTCAAGCTTGTGCCAATAATGTGTTTTTACTGTGTATTCGTCCATAGGATCTTCAACAAAACATAACTATACTTTAATAAGTATAACTCGAATGTGGTGCTATATGTCTTTGGAGTTGGCAAAACAATTATGATGAACATTAAATTACCCGCTGTAGCAGGAAAATTTTATCCAGCGGATCCGAGTGATTTGCGCAAAATGCTACAGCACCTTTTAGCCGGGAGTGGATTAGATAATATTCCGCAACCTAAAATTATTCTGGCACCACATGCAGGATATATATTTTCTGGCCCTATTGCAGCGAATGCCTATCGTATATTAAGTAAAATGCCACACATTAAACATGTCGTATTAATTGGTCCATCGCATTATGTTTATGTAGAAGGAGCAGCTCTCCCATCCGCACAAAGTTTTCGTACCCCTTTGGGGGATATTCCTGTGAATCAGGAATTTATAGATAAATTACAGAACCTTCCACATATTAATATATTCGATGAGGCATTTGCTCAAGAGCATAGTTTGGAAGTGCAGTTACCTTTTTTACAAGTGCAATTAAATAATTTTACCATAACGCCAATTTTAGTCGGTCATCCTGATAAAACATTAGTTGCAAAAATCATTGAGCAATTCTGGGATCGTGAAGATACTTTATTTGTCATTAGCTCCGATTTAAGTCACTACCACGAGTATAAAACGGCTGTACAACACGATCAGCAAACAATGGGAGCCATCTTAAATCTGGATGCTGATACATTGGCGCCCGAGCAAGCATGCGGTTGTTTTGCAATTAAGGGATTATTACATTTCGCAAAACAGCATAATTTTCATGCACAATTACTTGATATGCGAAACTCAGGCGATACCCAAGGTGATAAAAATCGAGTAGTTGGATATAGCGCTGTTCATTTTTATAAACCGATATCAGTGATCGAACACTTAAAGTCTGGGGAAGAATCTATCTTAATTAATCTTGCCCATGAGAGTATTAAATACGGCTTGAAAAATAACCAGCCAGGCCATGTAGTCTTAAATAAATTGCCGCCCATTTTTCATTATCGTTGCGCAAGCTTTGTAACACTCAATAAAAATAAAGAATTGCGAGGCTGTATTGGTAGTTTAGAGGTTAAATTTCCTGTCGCAGAAGATGTGGTACGAAATGCTTATGCTTCAGCTTTTCAAGATCCTAGATTTAGGCCATTACAAGAGAGAGAACTAAGTGAAATTCGTATTGAAATTTCATTATTGAGTCCGTTAATGTTAATTGATTTTAAAACAGAAGAAGATTTAATTTTGCAATTGCGTCCAGGTATTGATGGTGTGCTGATATCTGAGAATCAATATCGAGGCGTATTTTTACCTTTAGTTTGGGAAAAAATTCCCGATCGAATGCTATTTTGGCAAGCGTTAAAACAAAAAGCGCATATGCCATTAAATTATTGGTCTAATAACGTGCGCGCATGGCGATTTACCACACGTGTCATTGAGCAAGTCTAATTGTTAGTTAAAATAGCTGGTTTTTTGATTGGTTTTAATCGAAGCCATTTTTTAATTTTTGCGAATAACCCATTTTCAGCGATTGCTTGGCTGTAGGCTTGATAAGCAGGATCGCTATTCAAGTGCCATTCTTCAGTTTTAGCACGCATAAAATAAACGAAGTTAATACCTAGCAACATAAACATATTGCGAATGGCGTCACTATAATGTCCGCTCGTCGTTATAAACGGAATAGAGATCAGCCACCAGGAAAGATTTTTTGATATATAAGCAGGGTGTTTGGTATATCGATAGGGACCATCTGTTACAATGCCGCGATTAGTTAAGTTTGAAAATCGCAGACCAAAAGCAACAGTTGCGGCAACATAAATAGTACATAATATTAAGATCGCGCTGCCCCATATCACGTAAGTTATATCGTCTTTTACTAACCAGTTACCCCACGTATAGTTATCATGGTCATAAGCGAAATAACTATTACCAAACATCGTATTAAATGGGGCATAACACTGAAGTGCAACAAACCAACCGAGTAATGTTGGTTCAGTCGAGCGAAGATGCGTATCAAATAAACGTAAGGAAACGATATAACCGACAGAGCCAACTGCTAAGTCTAATAAAAACACGAATGCCCAGCTAAAATTGAATAAATAAGCAAAATTATTCGACAAAAAATTTGAGGTATAATCAATTGTACTAGGATGTATTAAATGTTGAAAACAATAAGATAAACTATCAAGTAAATCGGCAGCGTTATATCCTTCAATCGATTGCAGCGAACCCCAGCAATATCCCACCATCAAGGGTAAGAAAAACAGTTTTACTGTCCAGCCTAGGGCATGTTGTATGAGGCAGGATTTTTTCAGTTGCTGTGTTTGACCCAGTGCCAACATTCCTAATTGATAATAGGCATCTTGTTCTGATGGTACATTGGGACCAAGCCAAAGGAAATAAGGATACGCCAGTAATAATATTGCTGGGACGCCAAATTTTAATAAATTCCACCATGGTTTATAAAAAACATCATGATATTCGGGAAATAACCAATAAAGAAATGCAATAAATAGTAATGTGATAATCAAACCAAGATAACGTAAACCCGCTAGTTTAAAGCTAATTACTTGTGGTCGTTGTAAAATAGATTTTTTGACATGTGGTAAAAAGATAGCTTCTAGTGTTAAAACAGGAATAATCCAACATGATAATAAAAAAATTAGACTCATGGTAGATGATGTTAATGGGTATTTAATCAGAAAACATACACCAGCTAAATAGCCAAGTACACCTACTAAATTAATTTTAAAATCCGTTATTGATTTAGGAAACATACATAAATCTCTAATTATTGTTCATTACCTTGGACAGGTTTCAGATGATAAGTCAAATATTATCAATATATTACTAGAGGCTCTTCGGCCCTTTATCTAAGTAATAACATCCACCAGGTTAAGGCTACACCAATTATGAAGCCAAGAATAGTCCCAATTGGCCAAAAAGGCATGTTAAATTTCTTGGGTTCGGCTTCCACCGTTGAAATATAAGGTTTTGGTGGATTAGTTTTATTATCGAGTAATTTTAATAATTGATTAGGTACTTCTGGAAATTTTTCTAACCAAAATGGTAAGTTTTCTCTAAATTTACGTAGAAATGCTTTAGGCCCAACTTGTTGTTGTAACCATTTTTCTAAAAAGGGTCGTGCGGTGGACCATAGATCTAACTCAGGATAGAGTTGTCGACCTAATCCTTCAATATTTAATAAAGTTTTTTGTAGCAATAATAATTGAGGTTGAATTTCCATATGGAATCGTTTACCCGTTTGAAATAATCGTAATAAAAGATTACCAAAAGAAATATCTTTTAATGGTTTTTCAAAAATAGGCTCACAGACGGTACTAATTGCATATTCAAAATCCTGGACACGAGTATCAGGCGGTATCCAACCGGATTCTAAGTGTAACTCTGCGACACGACGATAGTCACGTTTAAAGAAAGCCAACATATTTTCAGCTAGATAGCGTTGATCGCTGGGTGTAAGCGAACCAACAATGCCGCAATCTACGAGAATATATTGCGGATTAACTGGATTGCTATATGAAACAAAAATATTGCCAGGGTGCATATCAGCATGAAAAAAACAATCACGGAAAACTTGCGTGAAAAATAACTCAATACCATTTTCAGCTAATTTTTTTAAGTCAATGCCAGCATCTTTTAAATTATTGATATTAGCAATAGGAATGCCATAAATGCGTTCCATCACGATGGCATTATCGCGACAATAAGGCCAATACATTTCAGGGATATACAATAAGGGGGATTGTGAAAAATTGCGACGTAAAATCGAAGCATTGGACGCTTCTCGCAATAGATCCAATTCATCCAAGAGTGTGTGTTCAAACTCAGCAACAATCTCACGAGCGCGCAATCGGCGTCCCATATACCAGTAACGTTCAAATAATCCTGCCAAGGTATAGAGTAATGCGATATCTCGTTTAATGATTTTATCAACGCCAGGGCGCAATACTTTAATGACAACCTCTTTACCATCATGTAAAACAGCAGCATGAACTTGCGCAATCGATGCTGATGCTAACGCAATTGTCTCAAACTGAGCGAATAACTCAGTAACAGATTGGCCATAAATTTTTTGAATAATTTTTTGCGCATTGGCAAAGGGTGGAACATGATCTTGTAATAATGAAAGTTCTTTAACATATATATCGGGTAAAAGATCGGGGCGCGCCGATAGCATTTGACCAAATTTAACAAAAATGGGACCTAACTCTTCGAGTG
>JAGVJQ010000018.1 GCA_020051015.1 Gammaproteobacteria bacterium | reverse complement strand
AGACTGCCAAGTATATCTTTTTAAAATTGATCATCAGCATAATCAACAGCTTGTATTGATAAAAAAATATCCGGCGGTAACATTTTCGTCTCAACCGGATCCTGCTGAGATGTATAGGTCAATGGGGAATATAATATTAATTAATTTATAAAATCATCTGCTTTGGATATATGATTTTAGAAAAAGCTACCTAGCAAGACTCTATAGATTCGCCATGAATCAACTAAAGGTCTAAAGTGTGAGCTAGCATTATTATTTTCATAAATTGTTTCAATGACTATTTCACGAATGTTGATATTATTTTTTGCAGCGAAAATTAGCATACTTAATTCATATTCATAACGCGAATGCTTTAACCGTGTTAATGGTTCTAATAATTGTTGAGGTATTGCGCGTAATCCAGTTTGTGTGTCGTTTAATGTTAGACCATACAAATTTTTAAACAACCAACGTGTGATACGATTACCAAAACGACTGCGCCAGGGTACGGTCAAATCAAAATGACGTATTCCTAATGCAAGATATTCTGGGTTATTTAAAAATTCTTGTGCAACTCTTAGCACATCGCTTAGCTGATGTTGCCCATCGGCATCGATGGTAATGCTACCTTTGATTTGTTGATCACTATTAGATAATAAAAAAGTAAATGCAGTTTTAAGCGCTACCCCTTTACCTTGATTTTGCTGATGTGTTAATACCGTGCAACCATTTTCATGAAGCGCGTCAAAAATTTCTTTTTTATCTGCATGTGAACCATCATTCACGATAATTACTTTACCAAATGAGGCAAGTAGAATTTTCGCAATATCTAAAATGCGATTATCGGGCTGATAAGCCGGAATGATGGCCGCTAAAGGTAATTTTTGCGGTGATGTAATGTCAAAAAGCAAATCCATGCTATTACTATTCATATTTATGTTTTTCTCACTTCCATTAATCTTACACGACGATTATCGGCATGAATAACTTTAAATTCTAAGTCATCAATAGTAACGATTTCACCGCGTTTAGGTAAGTGTCCTAATGTTTGCGTTACTAAACCACCAATCGTATCAAATTCTTCGTCACTTAATGTCGTAGCAAAGTGTTCATTAAATTCTTCAATCGGTGTTAGGGCTTTAACAAGAAAACTAGTCGGGCTAATTTTTTTGATACAATCATCTTCGCTGATATCGTGTTCGTCAGTAATATCACCGACAATTTCTTCGAGGATATCTTCAATAGTAACCAATCCTGCAACGCCACCATATTCATCAACGACAATGGCCATATGATTACTTTTTTGGCGAAATTCTCGTAATAATACATCTAAACGCTTACTTTCAGGCACGAAATAAGCAGGGCGAATAAAGCTACGTAAATTAAAAGGTGGTGAGTCTTGATTGAAATTGATATCAATTAAGTCTTTGGCAAGTAAGATACCAATAATTTCATCACGAGTTTCGCCAATTACTGGAAATCGAGAATGTCCTGATGCTTTGATGGCAGGTACAAATTCTGCTGGTTTAGCATCAATTTCCACGATCACCATATGTGAACGAGGCACCATGATATCGCGTACTTGCATCTCTGAAACCTCGATGACGCCTTCTATCATTTCCAAGGCATCAGGATCAATCAGCTTATGCTCAACTGCTTCTTCTAATAGCACCAACAATTCGTGCCTGTCTTGTGGTTCAGGATGCAAAAAATGACTTAAGCGTTCTAACCAAGAGCGTTGTGAGGTTTTACTCGCAGGGTCGTCGTTCATGTTCTTTTTTTATACTCCATAAGGGTCGTTAAAACCTAATTGTACCATTAATTCAGTTTCTAATTTTTCCATGATTTCGGCTTCATTGTCCAGCTCATGATCATAGCCCTGTAAATGCAGGCAGCCATGGACAATTAAATGTGCCCAATGTGCTTCGGTAGTGATGTTTTCAGCTTCCGCTTCTTCAGCGACTAATGGTACACAAATGACCAAGTCACCTAACAAATAATGTTCAGCTAAGGCGGGCGGCAACGCGGAATTGAATGAAAGCACGTTAGTTGGTCCCGTTTTTTGTCGATATTGTTGATTTAACTCGGCACTTTCTTCTTTATTGACTAAACGAATGCATATTTCAGCATTTTCTTTGCGGCCTTCAAGGGCAATAGTAGCCCAACGAGTAAACTGTTCATCCTTGGGAATGTGACTCGCATTTTCAAGTCGTTGTATAGTAAGGGTCAAGTTCACTAAGTTTTCTCCAAACGGGTTTCAAAGGCATCATAGGCACGAACAATTTTTTGTACCAATGGATGTCTAACAACATCACTAGCAGTAAATTCAGTAAAACTAATACCTTCAATGCCATTTAATACTTGTAATGATTGTGTTAATCCCGAAATCATACCGCGCGGCAAATCAATTTGAGTAATATCACCAGTAATAACAGCGATGGAATTAAATCCTAGTCGCGTTAAAAACATTTTCATTTGTTCTTTCGTAGTATTTTGACTTTCATCCAAAATAATAAAGGCATCATTGAGTGTGCGGCCACGCATATATGCTAATGGTGCCAGCTCAATGACATTTTTTTCGATTAATTTTGCCACGCGTTCAAAGCCAAGCATTTCATATAATGCATCATATAGTGGACGCAAATAGGGGTCGACTTTTTGTGCTAAATCACCGGGTAAAAACCCTAAACGCTCACCAGCTTCAACCGCTGGCCTTACTAATACAATGCGGGCAACACGATGCTTTTCAAGAGCTTGTACTGCACAAGCGACAGCTAAATAGGTTTTTCCCGTGCCGGCTGGGCCAATCGCAAAATTAAGATCATGTTTAGCAATATTTTCTACATAATGGCGTTGATTGGGGCTACGTGGTAATACTTGGCAATATTTAGTTTGAATCGTTGTCGTATCTACCATGCTTCCATGATCGCGAATATCGTGGTGTTTAGTTTGTTGTAATAGTAGATGAATTTGTTCATAAGCTAGCTCAGCGTTGTGGGCTGTTTTTGCATATAATTCTTTAATGACATGGGTAGCCTGTTCTACATTGGCTTTATCACCGGTAATATAAAACATATTGCCGCGATTGCGGATATTTACAGCATATTCTTTTTCAATCCATTGCAGATGTTCATCATTTTGACCGCATAATACGGCCAAGCGTTTCATATCATCTGGCTCTAAACTAAAGCGATGTGAATAAGGCATTATGTTCCTTCATGTAAATGGCCGCGTAATGAATTTGGTAGGGCTTCTGTAATCATAACCGGCACAATACGGCCAATTAAATCAGGGCTACCATCAAAATTAACAACACGGTTATTTTCAGTGCGTCCGGCAATTTGTTGATTACCTTTTTTCGCGACGCCTGTAATTAAAATATTTTGTATAGTACCCACCATGCTTCGGCTAATGGCTTGGGTATTTTGGATAATGCGACTTTGTAAAATGGATAAACGTTGTTTTTTCTCTTCCATACTGACATTGTCATGTAGTTTAGCAGCAGGGGTTCCAGGTCGCGGGCTATAAATGAAACTAAATGAATTATCGAAATTTACAGCATGAATAATATTCATCGTAGCTTGAAAATCTTCCGCTGTTTCAGTTGGAAATCCAACAATAAAATCAGAAGAAATTGCTATATCAGGACGGACTTGTTTTAATTTTTCGATTTTTTCCAAGTATTGTTCGGCTGTGTAATTGCGTTTCATCATCGCTAAAATACGGTTAGAACCACTTTGTACAGGTAAATGTAAGAAATTAGCTAATTTAGGTTCTTCAGCATAGGCACGAATTAAATTATCATCGAATGCCCATGGATGTGATGTCGTAAATCGGATACGTTTCACACCATCAATAGCAGCAGTGTAATGAATTAATAAAGCTAAATCTGCAATGTCACCATTATGCATGGGGCCACGATAATCATTAACATTTTGACCTAATAGATGAATTTCGCTAACACCTTGTTCAACCAATGTGTAAATTTCTGCAATGACATCATCAAGTGGGCGGCTAATTTCTTCGCCACGGGTGTAAGGCACAATGCAATAAGTACAATATTTACTGCAGCCTTCCATAATCGAAACATAAGCAGATGGACCATCTGCTTTAGGCTCAGGTAAGCGATCAAATTTTTCAATTTCTGGGAAGCTTACGTCTACCACTGGTTTATAACTGGTTTTACGTTGCTCAAGTAATTCGGGTAATCGGTGTAATGTTTGGGGGCCAAAGACAACGTCGACATAAGGTGCACGACTAATAATCGCTTTCCCTTCTTGGCTAGCGACACAGCCACCAACGCCAATAATCACATTAGGTTTATCTTCTTTGATTTCACGATAACGACCTAATTCAGAAAATACTTTTTCTTGCGCTTTTTCGCGGACAGAACAGGTATTAATCAAAATAATATCGGCATCTTCAGGCTTGGCTGTTTTTTCAGCTTGGTAAGTATGGCGTAACACATCGAACATTTTGTCTGAATCGTAGACATTCATTTGGCAGCCGTGTGTTTCGACAAATACTTTAAGCGGAGCGTTTTGCATTAAATCTTTACCTTGAGCATAATTGTGAACTGCATATTATAAACGCAATTACAGGGAAAAGGAATATAAAAGTAGCCCAGGTAAGCGCATTTTAATATAGAGAAATGTAATGAAATTGAATATTATGCAGTTTTGAATAATGTGAGTTAATGCGTGTAACCCGGGATGGGTGGTTAAGTCACGCACGTTCCCGGGTTGCATGCATTAAACGAGGGTTTTTCAATTGCTAAAAAAGTGAAATGATAGTTCATTTTTTTAAAGTCATAATGCATTTACCCGGGCTACATTAGGCTTATTTACATGGCTCTTTTACAAAAAATAACGTAATTATAGCTAGTAGCATCGATAAGGGGATGATGCCGATGGCGATATGAAAGCCCATTGTGGAATAAACGGGCACGCCGTTTACCATAGTTCCCTGCCACGTTAAATCTAAAATCACACCAACGATGGGTGGTGCAATAGCACCACCTAAGCTATTGATCATATTCATAAACCCAAGAGCAGCACCATGAGCTTTGGCAGGTTGTGTTTCTCGAATCAAGGAAAAGCCTGGCAAAAAACCACTAGAAAAGAAGCCAAAAATAAACATGAATAATGCCAATAGTTTCAAGCTAGGCAAATGAACAAAAGCAATGACCAATGATGATAACAACCCGCCAATCGCACCGGCATATAATACGGGTTTACGTCGTTGTAACCAGTCAGAAATGATGCCAAGTATAGGGCTACCGACCACCCAGCCAAAGAAGATAACGGTAATGTAGGTCGCCGCATCAGCACGTGATAAACCGTAAATGGTGCCAACGAAAGTTGCTCCCCAGGCAGCACCTAGTGTAGCAGTAGGGCCATAAAGTAAGACGCCATATAATGCAATTAACCACGCTTGGGGAGATTTAATCAAGCGATAAACGCTAGCCATCAATTCAGCCCATTGATGTTCATCAGCTGCAACGTTATGGGTTTGCAATGGATTTTTATTATCGCGCACGATGAGCCATATCAATGCGGCAATAATAAAACCAACAATGGCTAATATATGCAAACTAAATTGCCAGCCTAGTAGATTGATCATAATAGCTAATGGACGTTGACCAAAAATGGCGCCTAACATACCTAACATGATGGTGATACCGGTCAACATGGCAAAACGACGATGCGAGAACCAACGTGACGCTAGTACCAAGGTACCTAATAATGCAAAAGCAGAACCAATACCAGTGGCAAATCGAGCTAGTTCAACAAAGAAAAAATTAGGGGCTTGCACTAATAACAGCGTACCACAGGCACAAACCAGCGCGGCCAATGTTAGTAATCGGCGAGCGCCGTATTTATCCATCAATACGCCGGCTGGAATTTGCATAATAGAATAAGCAATAAAATAAAACGTCGCTAAATAACCAAAATGCAATGCATTAATATGAAAGTGCTTGCTTAAATCAGGCATCATGACATTGGGAGAAACCTGCAACAAAAACTCGTAGAAATAAAAGGTTGAACCTAATAACCAAACTAGCCATGAATACCATGTTGGTTTTTGTTGCAGGTTAGATTGTTCCATTTGTTATGCTTCCCTAATATTATTGCTGTGGCAAGAAGGGCGTATGCAATACGCCCCAGCATAGCGAATTATAAACAGACCTATTTAAGTTTCTCTTTTAATAGGTTATTTACTTGTTCTGGATTGGCTTTACCTTGGCTCAGCTTCATGACTTGTCCAACAAAATAACCAAATAAACGATCTTTACCACTACGATAATCAGCTAATTGTGCTGGGTTAGCGTGAATTACATCATCAATAATTTTCTCAATAGCTGAGGTATCTGTTACTTGTTGTAAACCACGTTCATTGATGACACTATCAGCATCTTTTGCACCATGCCATAGTGCTTCAAATACTTCTTTAGCAATTTTGCCGGAAATAGTATTGTCATGCATACGATTTAATAAACCAGCTAATTGTTCAGCTGAAACAGGGCTGGTAGCAATATCCAGATTAGCTTTATTTAATGCAGCAGCTAAATCACCCATCACCCAATTGGTTACCAATTTGGCGGGTGCTTGAGTATGTTTTAATACTTCTTCAAAGTACATTGCTAGTTCTTTACTGCTTACTAATACTGCAGCATCATAAGCACTTAATTCATATTCACGTTGGAAACGTTCACGTTTTTGAGCCGGTAATTCGGGTAATTCGCTACGAATTTTTTCAACCCATTCAGCGGTCACCATTAATGGTAATAAATCAGGATCAGGAAAATAACGATAATCGTTAGCTTCCTCTTTTGAGCGCATGGAGCGGGTTTCATCTTTATCAGCATCATATAGACGCGTTTCTTGCAGGACCGTACCACCACTTTCAATTAATGCAATTTGACGTTTAACTTCATATTCAATTGCCTTTTCGACAAAGCGAAATGAATTGACGTTTTTAATTTCAGCACGGGTACCAAATTTTGCTTGTCCTTTAGGTCGCACCGAAACGTTGGCATCACAACGGAAAGATCCTTCTTGCATATTGCCATCACAAATACCAAGATAGCGCACTAAGGCATGTAATGTTTTTAAATAAGCAATAGCTTCTTTCGCAGAACGCATATCTGGCTCAGAAACTATTTCTAATAATGGTGTACCAGCACGATTAAAATCCACACCAGTCATATTACTGAAATCTTCATGCAGTGATTTGCCAGCATCTTCTTCTAAATGGGCGCGAGTAATACCAATACGTTTGATACTGCCATCATCCAAAATCACATCAAGATAGCCACTTTTTACGATGGGTAACTCATATTGGCTAATCTGATAACCTTTAGGTAAATCTGGATAAAAGTAATTTTTACGAGCAAAGACGGATCGCTCTGCAATTTCGGCATTTACACTTAAACCTAATTTAATAGCCATCGCGACGGTATCGCGATTTAAGACTGGTAAAACGCCAGGTAAACCTAAGTCAATGGCACAGGCTTGAGTATTGGGCTCAGCACCAAAAGCAGTCGCTGCGCCTGAAAAAATTTTAGAATTGGTGGCAAGTTGTGCGTGCACTTCTAAGCCGATTACTGTTTCCCATTCCATCTTTAAAACCTCTTTGAAAATCAGATAAACCGATCCCGGGTTACGCGTCATATGTGGTTTTTTACATGATGGTGAATTATCATACTACCAACATTTAATTTACGTTGTGACGCTTTGACCCGGGCTACATTAAGGACTGTTGACAATTCTACTATGCTGGGCATTAAGCCTTGATTTTTTGCGCTCCGCTGCTCACAGACGGCCAAAGTATGCTCCGCTGCGGTGCTCAAAAATCAAGTCTTTCTGCCGCAGCATAGCGAATTGTCGACAGCCCTTAGATTTATTAAGTTAATTAAAATCCTTCGGGCATACGTTTATGCCAATCGGTATGCTGTTGATATTGATGCACTACATTTAATAATTTAGCTTCACTAAAATCGTGTCCAATTAATTGCATACCAACCGGTAAATTGTTAACAAAACCTGCTGGAGCAGAAATACCTGGTAAACCCGCTAAATTAACAGAGATAGTATAAATGTCAGATAAATACATACTGACAGGATCATCTGCTTTTTCACCGATTTTAAATGCGGTATCAGGCGTGGTTGGTCCTAAAATAACATCAACTTCTTTAAATGCCTCAACAAAATCTTGACGAATTAATTGGCGAATTTGTTGTGCTTTCAAATAATAAGCATCGTAATAACCTGCGGAAAGAGCGTATGTTCCAATCATAATGCGACGTTTTACTTCTTTACCAAAACCTTCACTACGTGTGCGTTTATATAAGTCGATCAAGTCTTTTGGTTTTTCGCAGCGATAACCATAACGAACACCATCATAACGTGAAAGATTGGATGAACATTCGGCAGGTGCAATTACATAATACGCAGGAATAGACATATTAGTATGTGGTAAGGAAATTTCCTTGATCACAGCGCCTAATTTTTCATATGTTTTAATTGCTTCATGGATGCAATCGGCGACTTGACTATTTAAACCTTCAGCAAAATATTCTTTAGGTACGCCAATGCGTAAACCGGTTAAGCTATCATTCAATGTTTTGCGATAATCAGGAACTGGCATATCGGCGGATGTTGAATCTTTTTCATCAAAACCAGCAATAACATTTAATAGTAAGGCAGCATCTTCTGCATTAACGCCAAATATACCGCCTTGATCAAGACTTGATGCAAAAGCTATCATGCCATAACGTGACACGCGACCGTAAGTGGGTTTAATACCGGTTAAATTACATAACGCAGCAGGTTGGCGAATTGAACCACCCGTATCGGTACCGGTTGCAATGGGTGCTAAACGTGCAGCAACGGCAGCAGCACTACCACCTGATGAGCCACCTGGCACCCGAGTCAAATCCCATGGATTTTTTACTGGGCCATAATAAGAATTTTCATTGGAAGATCCCATAGCAAATTCATCCATGTTAGCTTTTCCTAACATGACTAAACCGGCTTGATTACAACGTTCAATCAAGGTCGCATCGTAAGGCGAAATGAAATTATCCAGCATTTTGGAGCCACAACTGGTCTTTACGCCTTTAGTACAAAAAATATCTTTTTGCGCCATGGGAATGCCAGTTAGTGGGCCTGCTTTACCGGCCTGACGTTGTACATCGGCATGTTTGGCCGCTGCTAACGCTTGTTCTTTCGTTACAGTGATAAAGCTATTTAAGTTTTCACCATAGTGTTCAATGCGATTTAAAAAGTGAGTTGTGAGCTCAACTGAGCTATATTTTTTGGCAGCTAAATCGTTGGCCATTTCAGCCACTGTTTTTGTGTGCATCATTTATGTGTGCTCCAATGCTTAATTCGATTCACAGTGCGGGAAAGCAACGTGAGATTGCGCGATTTTCCAAATTTATTCAATAACTTGCGGTACTAAATATAAGCCAGCTTCGGTAAATTTGGTTAGCTTTTGCATTTCTTCGCGTTGATTTGGTTCAGTGACTTTATCTTCACGTAGGCGTTGCGACATAGCCAATGGATGGGCCATCGCTTGAATTTGTTTAGTGTCAAATTGACTCATTTCTTCGACTAAAGTCAAAATATTAGACAAATTAGTGACATATTCTGGTAATTCTTGTTCGTTTATAGACAATCTTGCTAGGTGAGCAATTTTGTTTACGGTCTCTTCAGAAATGCGCGACATGCGAAAACTCCGGTGAAAAACCAAAATATTACCATATCTAAGGTGTTATGGGTATAGTAGCCATATTCTGTTATAAAAGTAGGATATGGCTAATATATCAAAAAATAATTTTGATATAAAAAAATTACGGTCCACCCTGATGAGGTGCGGGTGAAGGGGTGAAACTAATTGGTTCACCTGATAAGAGACGTAGTATTACCCATAACAGAGCAAAAGCTGATAGGGCTAGTGTTCCCGTCAGTGCCAAGCCACAGCATCCTCCAACGCAATATTTGACGGCGTTTTTATATGACATACCAAATAAACCCTCATCACGAGGTGCAGCCTGTTGGGGGGGTAGTATTGGCAGTGGGAGGCTTTTTTGTGATCCATTTGACAATTCTATTGTAATGACTGATTCCTCGTTGTTTTCCTTTGAGGGGTTGTGAGTGGTAGGGTTAAGAGGCTGCTTTTCACCTTCAAGCATATTATTTTTCCCCTAAAAGCTGTGGTTATTTATTAGTTAATTATTTTATGCTAGATAAATGTTTGCTTTGACTTGATTTATGTTCGCATAATCTGGGTAATGTCATTTACCGTGTAGTTTACTTTTTAACAAGCTTAATTATGTATTACGATTCTATATGAAGTAAAAATTAAAACAATAGCAATGGGTGAAAGAATATCAATGATATATACCTGATCGCCTTTTTCTTCGTTTTTCCAATATTGATTTACGAAGAGAATTAATCAACCATGTGTGTTGTAATATGGATCTTAGATGTTAAGGTACGATGTACTGGGCATTTATTAGCAATTTCCAAGAGTTTTTCACGTTGTGTTGTTGTTAAATCGCCATCTAATTTTATCACTCTTTGTATGTGATCTATTTTTGCGTCACTATTTTCGCATTCAGCGCAATCGGTCGCATGAATTTTTTCATGTTTTAAGTTGACAGTAACTTTCTTCAATGGAATATTTTTCAGATCCGCATACATACGCAAAGTCATTGATGTACAAGTGCCAAGTGCTGTTAAGAGGAAATCATAAGGAGAAGGTCCCAAATCATTACCGCCATTGGCAAGTGGTTCATCAGCAGTTAATACATGATGACCAATAACAATTTGTTGGGAAAAATGACTTTTGCCACTTTCACTTACTACAACTTGATCAGACTGGTTGTTTGTCTCTTCCATTTATGACTTCCTTTTAAATATATTTTGGTAGCGAATGTCCCGGTGTGGGATATATTTTATTTGAGGGATAATACTCAGCAAACAATTGAATCTGGCCAGCCACTTCAGCACCAGCTATAGCGTCAATAAAAGCCAATGACATATCAATTCCAGCTGAAACACCAGCTGATGTCCAAATATTACCATCTCTTGTATAGCGCTCTTCAACTACATGCACATCTTCAAATGCACGTAATCTATTTAATGAACTCCAATGTGTCGTTGCTTTTTTGTTATGTAATAATCCGGCTTTTTGTAATAAAAAAGCACCGGTACAGACTGATAAGATTTGTTGGCAAGTGGGAGCTTTATCTTGGATGAAAGCAATAATTTTTTCATTATCAACTTCTTTTCTAGTCCCCAAACCACCTGGAATGAATAAGTAATCTAAAGCAGGGCATTGTACAAAATCGAGGGAAGTTTTGATCGTTAAGCCTTTTACGCTCGTAACCTCTTTTCCATGTTCGTTAATGATTAATAATTCTTTTGGGCCATTAAACTGTTTACTCCAGTGCGCGAACATTTCCCAAGGACCAAAAAAATCAAGATCTTCAAAGTTATCAAATAATAAAAAACCAAAACGAGAGGACATTATTAGCTCCAAATGATAGGGGGATTAGTATTACAAAATTATTACATAATATACCTATCATACCTCTTTATTTAGATTCTTCGTAGGGGGCGTATGCAATACGCCCCTACGAAAGATCCAAGCATGGGGCTTACTATTTACTATGACCAGTATTAATTCTTCGATATTTAGGTTAAAGTTTGCATATTAAATTTAAGGGTTGTTCAAAATGAGAGCGGGCAATTTGTTTTCATCCATTTATAAAGTAAGTGCTTTTGCATTTCCAATTAGTGCCAATATGCTAGTTAGCATGATTTCTAGTTTTATTGCGATGTTGATGGTTGCAAAAATAGGGCGGATGGAATTAGCAGCCGCGGCGCTTGCTACTACTACGTTTATGACAATCATGACGGTAACAACCACGATTTTTTATGCGGTAAGTATCTTAATCAGTCATGCCATAGGACAAAAAAAGGCGTCGGAGGAAATTGGCGGTCTAGTGAAAAATGGCTTGTGGTTGTCAATAATATTAATTATCCCTAGTTTCTTTTTACTCTGGCATATGGATGTTGTACTATCTTTTTTTCGACAAGATCCACAATTAATCATTATCGCCGATCCTTACTTCCATTATGCCGCATTAACGATGATTCCTACGTTAATCAGTACCGTTATTTTTCAATTTTATACTGGCATTGGTAATCCTAAGTTTACTATGATTGCCTCAATCATCAGTTTGCCAATTTTAATTTTGGCATCTTATTTATTTATTTTTGGTAAATATGGCATGCCAAGGTTAGGCTTAGCCGGTGTTACTTGTGCAATGTTTTGGGTACAATCAATTCGCGGTATTGCCATACTAATATATATGTTTTTCAATGATGCGATCAAAAAATATGCTATTTTCTCTGGTAGTTTTCGTCTAAATTGGACTATTTGCAAAAATATTTTTATTTTTGGTGCACCAATTGGTATTCAATTTGGTGGCGAATTAGCTGCGATGACAGGCGCCACTTATCTCATGGGACATTTTGGTGTAATGGCTTTAGCGGCTTCACAAATAGTTTCACAATATTCATTATTAATTGTGATGATCGCATTGGGGCTATCACAGGCCGTATCTGTGCTAATTAGTGAAGCGTATGGGAAATCTGATGTTCAACTAATTAAAGAGTATTTACTATCAGCGAAGATTATTTTAGTTATTT
>JAGVJQ010000144.1 GCA_020051015.1 Gammaproteobacteria bacterium | reverse complement strand
TAACAAAATCATTCACCATAAGAGCGTAATACGGGATCGTGCTCTGGGCAACCACTGATCCCGCATTACGCGCGACAGCATTTTTATATATTTTACACATAGGAAGTAATCCCGTTTTTGTACATTCCAGCCGCACTAATGCGGGCTACATGGATAGATAGATCCTTGGATTTATTCTTTATTACTCTCAGTAAATAGCGTTATGATTTTATCAGCAGGCTCAGGTTTGCTAAAATAAAAGCCTTGCCCATACTTACAATGGTGATTCATTAAATACTCTAATTGTGATTGTGTTTCAATACCCTCAGCAATTACATCGAGTGATAGGCTTTCAGATAGCGATAAAATGGATTTAACAATAAATTCATTCTTTTCTTCATCTAAATCACCTATAAATTGTTTATCTATTTTTAAAATAGAAATTGGCAGGCGACTTAATAAGCTTAATGACGAAAAACCTTGACCGAAATCATCAAGCGCAAGCAAAAAACCAAGTTGATATAATTCAGTTAAAATAGTTTCTGCTTGTTTAGGATTATGCATAATAGCCGTTTCAGTCAATTCAAGCTTGACCGAATTATGAGGTACATCATATTTGGCACACGCCAATTTGAGAATATCAACCAGATAATCACCGCGATCTAATTGACAAGCTGAAATATTAATGGCCATCTTAAAATCAGCACCATTATTCTTTTGCCAAATGGAAAGTTGTTGTATTGTGGCATCCAACGCCCATTCACCAATCGGTATAATTAAACCGATATATTCGGCAATGGGAATGAAATCTTGTGGTGAAATATTACCGAATTCAGCCGACTCCCAACGTAATAGTGCCTCCATAGCAATTATTTTTTTATTGGATAATTCATAGATTGGTTGATATACCATATGAAATTCATTGCGGCCTATTGCTAATCGCAAAGCATTTTCTATTTCTAATTGGCGGCCATATTCAATATCCAATTGTTTTGTAAAATATTGAAATTGATTACGTCCAGCGTGTTTTGCCTTATATAAGGCAATATCGGCATTTTTAAATAATTGTTCATACTCGAGCGCTGATTCAGGGAATGTTGCTATTCCTATACTTGTGCCGACGCTTACTTCATTATTTTCAATAAAAAATGGCCGGTTGACGAGGCTAATTAATCGCTGAGCAACAATGCCAGCATCGGATTTCTCTTTAATATTACTCAAACACGCAACAAACTCATCACCACCAATACGTGCCACAAAGTCTTTTATTCGAAATGAACTTTGTAATCGTCTGGCAACTTCCGTAAGTAATTTATCGCCAATTGGATGTCCTAGACGATCATTAACAGCTTTAAAACCATCTAAATCCATATATAATAAGGCACATAAATTATCATCTTTATCGGCTTTTGCTAAAACTTGTTTAGTTTGCATTTCAAAATATAAGCGATTAGGTAATTTAGTTAAAGAATCATAATATGACAATTGATGTAATTCTTCTTCTGCCGCTTTACGAGCAGAAATATCCTGTGCAACAAACACAAAGCCTTCAATAGTGCCACTTTGATTTCTGATTAACGTACCTGAGTAAAGTACAAATATCTTAGTACCATCTTTTTTCAAGTATGTTGTTTCGATATTAGATATGCCATTACCAGCAGCTAATTTTTCCATGAAATCATCAAAGTTTTTAGTATTAAGAATAAGATTAAAAGATTGCCCAACCATATCTTCAACCGTATAACCAAGCAACTTCATGGCTGCATCATTAGCAGTTTCAATGGCGCCATGTTCATCAGTGATAATTAATATATTGCTAATTGATTTAACAATGTTTTCAAGATAGTTTTTTTGCAAAGTAATTTCATTGTTTAAATTTTCTAATAATTTTTCTTTTGCAGTTAATTCACGATTTTTTTGGAATATTTCACGATTAATTTCTAATTTATGAATACTACGCTCGATCGCTGACACCAGTTCACTAATGTCCAGTGGCTTACGAATATAATCAAATACCCCATGTTTTATGGCGTCAATGGCGAGTTCTTGTGTGCTATTGCCCGTTAACATAATGGGAATAAAATTGGTAGATATTTTTTTTGCGCGTTCAATAAAATCAAGACCGTTAAGTTTTGGCATTTGTGCATCGACAATGAGGATATCAAAATTATTTTTTTCGATTAATTCGAAGGCCTCGTCGGTTGAGGTGGTTGTAGTAATATTATAAGGATAATTTGACAGTGCCTTTTTAATGCTGGTTAAAATATCAGCCTCATCATCCAGTAATAATAACTCAGCCGGTTTTTTTGCGCCTTTTTCTCTACCTTCGGTAGTGATGACACGTTGGATTTCTTCGATCAATTGATAAATATCAATAGGTTTTTTAATGTAACCAGAGGCACCATATTTTAATGTTGTTATAGTATCATTTTCATCACCATGACCAGTCATGATTAATACCGGTATATGAGGATAGGCAAATTTTATTTCTTTAAGTAATTCAATGCCGGTCATGCCAGGCATACGAATATCGAGTAAAATGCAATCTACGGGTGCAGATTTTAATTTATCCATTACTTCAACACTTTTATCAGTAGTGGCAACATTATATTTTGTTTGCAATGGACGTTGCAAAGATAATAACAATTCCGGCTCATCATCAACGATGAGAATACTTATTTTTTCCGGTGAATTTTTAGTATTTTCCATTATGCTACTCCTGTAGGAATTATTATCCGCACTGTGGTTCCATGTTCTAGCTCGCTGCTTATTTCGATTTTGCCGTGGAGACTATTTATAATATTATAGACAATTGATAGGCCAAGGCCGGTGCCTTCGCCCACCGGTTTAGTGGTAAAGAAAGGGTCATAACATTGATCAAGCGTTTCTTTTGACATGCCGATGCCATTATCGATTAATTCGAATATGATGTTTTTTTGTTCTTTATCGTACTTTAAATTAATTATTACTTGCATTTCAAATTTAGGGCCCATTTTTTTTTGCATAGTTTCTACAGCATAACGAGCATTGGATAACAAATTCACAATAATTTGCTCTATTTCATGTTCTTCAACGCAAATTTGTGGCAAATCGGGTTCATAGTTAGTAATAATTGCTATTTGATGCAATCGGAATTGTTCATTAAACATTCCTATGGCGGCATTAATAGGGGTTAATAAATCTATAGGTTCAGCTTCCTCGTGTTTTTGTCTCGCAAAATTTCGCATGTGGTTAATAATTTTAGCTGCGCGATCAACTTGACGAATAGAGCTTGATATTAACTCTTTTAAGTCTTGTTCAGATAGTTGGGTAAGACCTAACATCTCGAGTGTTTGCAAGTTGGTATGAATAATTGATAAGGGTTGATTAAGTTCATGAGCTATCCCGGTAGCTATTTCACCTAACGAAGCTAATCTTCCCGCATGCGTAAGTAAGATCATTTTTTCAGCATTTTCTTTTTCTAATTTTTTCAATTCGGAGATATCTTTAGCAATACAAATGATATTTTGTATTTCACCGGTGTCATTGTAGACAATCGAAGCTGAAAGAAAAACCGGGATGGTTTCATTAGCATTTATTTTTATTTCAGTAGCAAAAGTTACAAAGGTAGCCGCTTTAGAACCATTTTCATTTATATTTTGTATTAAAGTGGCAATAGGCTGGGTGTTACTTAAAAGTGAAGCAAGATGCGTGCCATGTAATTCGCTTTTTAATTTTTTCATACGATTAATGGCGCTATCATTGACGTCAACAATAGCTAATTCTTTGTTTATCACAAAAAGCATATCAACAATGGAGGCTAATAAGCTAGTGGCATAATTTCGTTGGGTGGTAAGTTCGGTATTCTTTTCGCTTAGTTGCTTGTCTTTTTCAGTTAAGTCATTTAATAATAACTCGAGGGTTCTTTTTTCACGCTGAATCGTGTCAAACATTTCTTTCATTTCAGTCGAGGAAATTTCCAATGCTCGTTCTTTCAGGTAACGGCTTTGGTCGCCATCGATATATTCCTGATTTACCCTCGATATGAGAAAAATTAGTTTTTCACTGGCGAGCTCTTCATCGCTAAAGTGGCATTTAGTTAACTGTCTTTTCAGCACTGGATGAAGGTCATCTAACTTCATGGTTTTATTCAAAAAATGTTAATCCGTAATGAATGTTTCCTTCTGAAAGTATAGCAGGGAATATTAAGTTAAATCATAGGGGCGTATTGCATACGCCCCTACGTTGAATCTGTCAAATGGTTGCGCTGTATAAAATTAATGTAATTATACATTAAATAAGAAGTGCATGACATCGCCATCTTGGACGATATATTCTTTGCCTTCTAATCGTAATCGACCGGCAGCTTTAGCGCCTTGCTCACCGTTATATTTGACAAAATCATCATAAGCAATGACTTCGGCACGAATAAAGCCGCGCTCAAAATCGCTGTGAATGACACCAGCGGCTTGTGGTGCAGTTGCACCTTTTTCAACTGTCCAAGCACGTACTTCTTTCACGCCGGCCGTAAAATATGTTTGTAAGCCAAGCAAATCATGACCAGCACGAATCAAACGATCTAAACCTGCTTCATGTAAGCCCATGGCTTCTAGAAATTCGGCTTTATCAGCATCATCTAATTCAGCGATATCAGATTCAATTGCCGCACAAATAGGTACTACCGTCGTGCCATGTTCTTTGGCATAGGCGATAACTTGATCAAGTAATGGATTATTAGTAAATCCATCTTCATGGACATTCGCAATATACAACATAGGCTTGGCGGTGAGTAAATGCCATTGATGCATCATAGCCTTTTCTTCATCGGTCAATGTCATGTAATGTACTAATTTAGCAGAATCTAATTGGGCTTTGATTTTGTCTAATAATGCTTTTTCAGCTAATGCCGTTTTATCGCCGCCTTTCGTATTTTTGCTAACCCGTAGCATAGCTTTGTCGACGGTGTCCATATCGGCAAGCATTAATTCAGTATTGATAACTTCAATATCATCTAATGGATTTACACGACCAGTGACGTGTATGATGTCATCATCTTCAAAACAACGAACTACTTGAGCTATCGCATCGACTTCGCGGATATGGCTTAAGAATTTATTTCCTAAACCTTGTCCTTCGGCGGCGCCAGCAACTAGCCCAGCAATATCGACAAATTGCATCGTAGTAGGTAATACATTTTGTGGTTTGACAATGTCAGCAAGTTTTTGCATACGTGGGTCGGGGACGGCAACAATTCCAACATTAGGTTCAATAGTACAAAATGGATAATTAGCAGCTTCAATACCGGCTTTAGTTAATGCATTGAAAAGGGTTGATTTTCCAACATTAGGTAAGCCAACAATACCACATTTAAAACCCATTATTTTATTTCCTCTTTTGTATGCAATGTTTTCATTGCATGTGAAATTTTACCTTCTAACAAATCAGGTACTATACGCAAACTACTATCAATTGCTTGCATAATTTGTTGTTGTTCATTTTTGCCTGGTTTACTCAAGACATAATCGGATACTTTGTCTGGACTACCAGGGTGGCCAATACCTAAACGCAAACGTAAAAAATCGTTGGATCCCATCGCGGCAATAATATCGCGCAAACCATTATGGCCAGCATGACCGCCGCCTTGCTTTAATTTGACAGCACCAGGAGCTAAATCTAATTCATCATGGACAACTAAAATTTCATGTACTGAAATTTTATAAAATTTTGTTACGGCTGCGACTGATGCGCCACTACGATTCATAAAGGTAGTCGGGATCAGCATATGACATTCATGATTATCGATATTGGTTTTGGCATAATGGCCAAGAAATTTGGTTTCAGCACGAAGTGTTGAATGTGATTGTTGTGCTAATTGCTCAACAAACCAGGCCCCCGCATTATGGCGAGTATTTTCATATTGAGGGCCTGGGTTGCCCAGGCCCACAATGAGGCGAATCGCAGTAGACACAGCTTTTCACCTCGCATTCTTTATTCAGCAGCAGGTGCCGCTGGAGTTTCAGGAGCAGCTTCACCTTCACCTTCTGCAGGAGCTTCACCTTCAACAGGTGCTGCTTCAGCAACTGGCTCAATGTCTTCTGCAACAATACGTGGCATGTGAATAGATGCAACCGATGCATCTTCACCATGTTGTAATGCAACAGCTTCAACACCTTTAGGTAATTTTACTTCTGATAAATGGATGACGCCATTTAATTCCAATTTGCCTAAATCAATTTCGATAAATTCTGGCAAATCTGCAGGCGAACATATAACTTCAATATGATGCATGCTATGAACAACACCACCAGCAACAACGCCAGGAGCGGTTTCTTCATTAAGATAATGAACAGGTACGTTCATGTGTAATTTTTCTTTACCGGTAATGCGCAAGAAATCCAAGTGCATAATACGTGGTTTGTATGGGTGACGTTGAACGTCTTTCAATACCGCTTTTTGTTTCTTACCATTAACAGTTACGGTCAAGATATGTGAATAAAAAGCTTCACTTTGCAATGCCTTGGAAACAATGCGGTGTTCAAACAGTAAATTTTGTGGCTCTTCACCACCACCATAAATAATGGCGGGTACTTTGTCTTCTATACGACGCAGGCGGCGGCTCGCACCTTTCCCCACATCGCTGCGGACTTCAGCAGCTAATTCGAATTGATTTGACATAATTAAACTCCAGTTAGTAAAAACCAGCCGTCACTTGCGACCAGTGACAGCAAGGGGATGCATGATACCTCATATTAACAAAAAATGCCATTAATTCTTGTTCTAGGTGCTGGCGCGATCTTTAAGTAAGGGCGTATTGCATTCTGAGTGGGCCTCGCAATTTTTTGTACAATCAATCAAGCACTGAACGTGCATTGTGCACAATGTGCTCCCCTCCCCCCACGAAGTGCGGGGGAGGGGTGGGGGAGAGGGGCTGTCGGGCGTTCTTTTAGAAGGATCTGTCTCCGGGATTATTACGTGTTGAATTAACGTCCATAATTGAGTACTATGCCACGCTACATCTCAATAAAATACATCAATGCAAAAAAACACAAATAAAGGGGATAATCATGCCTGGTGAACAAGAAAAAGCAGATTCAAATCATATTGATCAAGGGGTTGGGGTGATGGAGGAGGGCGACCTAAGACAACGATCAAATAGCCAACAATCATTAGTTAATCTGGCCGGCGGGTCGCAAAATAACGCCATAGTAAATCTAGGTGGCTCTGAAGAAGAAGCGGTGCTTGTAATCAGTAAATTATTACACCGCGCATGGGATTGTATGAAAACGGGGAGCCAATTTTTGGGGGGATTAACCATCAATACCCTGCTGAATATGATATGCGGCGGTAGGCCGTTGGTAACCAATGTGGGGCAAATGTTTAGCGGAAAAAATATTGCTTGGTTTGAAGGGGCCAATGCAGGAGGCGCTTTTGGATTTGCTTGGCCTGACTTTTGGAATCCCATGTATCAAGCCTATCGTGAGGGTAAAATATCGGCAGAAGTATTATGTGATGCTTTAATTAAGTGGGCTAAAGGTGCAGGTAATGCATTTATTGTATTTAATATTTTCTCAGTTTTGGCAGGGGTGATTAATATCGCCGTAACCTCAGATGAGAGCATAACCTCACCATGGTTTATAGCTATTTTACGCGGCCTTGTGGCCGGGGTTTGTCCGCAAATATTGGATCAATTAGAAGGTAATAAATTGAGTAAAACGCCTC
>JAGVJQ010000057.1 GCA_020051015.1 Gammaproteobacteria bacterium | reverse complement strand
GAACTACTTGCATTATAAATAATTAAACTTTGCTCGGGTTTAACTATTGATGGCATCAAGAATGGATACATACTCAACCCCCAGGTTGCTAAAGTACCGAAAATAGCAAGAGTACTACCACAAAACGCAGCAAAAGGTTTTTGCATGCCTGTAAATAATAATGTTAACAGGGCACCTAAAAAGCCTAAAATCGGAGCAGCGATCATCCAAGGATAAATACTATAGTTTGTTAACCAACCACCAATACTTGTCGTCACGTTTAGTGTTAAAGGATTTAATATTGGATTCGCCGTTGGCGTCCAATGATACCCCGTCATATTTTTAACCCATAATCCAGCAATGGCAAACATAATAATAAATAGAATGCTGGTGACCATGATTATTTTTCGACTACGTTCATAGACAATACCCGACGTGCGAAATGCTAAGTAAGCGGAACCTTGCATTAACATCATGATGACGCAGAAGATACCAACATACAGCCCAAAGGGGCGCAATAATCCAAATAAATCTGTAAAAGCTGATGCCGCTTGCATCGTATCACCGTAGAAGAAGCGTAAATCAATTGGATTAAATTGGAATGGAATTCCTAAAAATAAGTTTCCTACGGCAACCCCAAGCAATAATACAGGTAAAAAACTGCCAACACATAATGCCCAATCCCAAAAGTTGCGCCAAGTTGGTGACGTTAACTTAGAACGGTATTCAAATGAGACTGGTCGTAAGAATAACGACCATAATACTAATAAAATAGCAAAATAGAGCCCCGAAAAAGAGGCCGCATAAACACGTGGCCAAATTGCAAAAATAGCACCACCGGCAGTAATTAACCAAACCTGATTACCATCCCATGTCGGCCCTACCGTATTTATTACTACTCGACGCTCAGTGTCATTTTTGCCAATAAATGGTGCTAGCATTCCAGCACCAAAATCAAAACCACAGGTCGCAGCAAAGAGAAATAAAACCGCAGCTACTGTTACCCAACCTAATAATTGTAATATTGCATAAGTATCCATTATTATACTCCTGCTTGTGAGTTTTGTTTCTCAAAATGATAACGACCTAAATGCAATGAGCTTGGCCCCAATCTTGCAAACTTAAACATTAAATACATTTCAACAATAAATAATACTGTATAAAATGAGGTGAACATGATAAAACTAGCGACCACATCACCGCCTGCAATAGTTGAAGAACTAATCGGGGTAGCTAAAACATTATAGACAGTCCATGGTTGACGTCCATGTTCTGTCACAAACCAACCACAAAGACTAGCAATAATGGGAAAAGGCACACTTATAAGCGCCCAACGATAAAACCAAGAGTGTTGCCAAGAGCGATTACGTAACGCCAAAATAATGCCAATAATAAACATTAAACTCATCAAGACACCAAGACCAACCATGATGCGGAATGTCCAAAATACACTGGCTACATCTGGTAATGTTGCATTTGCTGCTTGTTGAATTTGCGCGGGTGTTGCTTTAGTAATATCAGGTGCATAATTAGCAAGTAACATTCCAAATCCTAAATCATTTTTATATTGATTAAACTCGGTCATTGTTGCTGGTGACTTATCGCCATTGCGTATTTTCAGTAAATCAGCATAGGCAAGTTGGCCATTAGCAATGCGTATTTCATTAGCTTTTACTAAATCTTTTATGCCGATAATTTGTTGATTCCAATTATGTGTTACAACCAAACCTAATGCATCAGGAATCTGAATTTCAAAGTTATTTTTTTGCTGACTTTGGCTTGGAAAGGCAATTAAATTAAAATTTGCTGGTGCTTTTTGCGTTTCCCATTCACCTTCAAGTACAGCGAGTTTTAATGGTTGATGGTTATATACTAATAAGCCACTTTGATCCCCCATAAATAAAACCATCAGTGAAGCAATTAATCCAAAACCAGCTGCAACAGCAAATGATCGTTTTGCAAACTCAATATCTCTGCCACGCAATAAATAATAACTACTTATGCCTAACACAAAAACAGCGCCTGTGGTATAACCTGCGATAATAGTATGCGCAAAACCAATTTGTGCAAATGGATTTAAAAATAACTGTAATAAACTGCTGGTTTGCATGCGCATGGTTTCGACATCGAAATGAGCACCAATCGGATACTGCATGAAACCATTAGCAACTAAAATTAACAGCGCTGATAAACTAGAACCAATCGCCAAACAAAAAGTAGCAAATAAATGTTGTTTTTTAGTTAATTTATCCCAGCCAAAAAAGAAGAGCCCCAGAAAAGTTGATTCCAACATGAAAGCAACTAAGCCTTCGATAGCAAGGGGCGTACCAAATATATCGCCAACGAACTGAGAGTAGTACGCCCAATTAGTCCCAAATTGGAATTCCATCGTTAACCCAGTCAATACACCAAGTGCAAAGTTAATACCGAGTAATTTACCCCAGAACTTGGTCATATCCTTATATATTTCTTTGCCGGTAATAACATAGGCTGATTCCATAGTTAAAATCATCCATGTCAAACCTAAGGTAAGCGGAACAAATAAGAAGTGATATGATGCAGCAACAGCAAATTGCAACCGCGCCATATCGACTGAAAATATAGATGGCAGCATGAGATAGTCTCCGGCTAAAGCTAATATTTAATTAACAAGATACTCTTAAGCATTACGCACAACCAAAACATCACACTGGGCACTATTTAGTACTGCGGCTGCAGTTGAACCCAATAAATGTTCAAGGCCATGTCGACCATGACTACCCATGATAATTAAATCCACATTTAAATCGTTTGCAGCTTTGAGAATACAAGCTTTCACTGAACCTACTTCGATTTTTTGATCAGTCTCAGGAATCACTAATTCTTTTGCCAAGTCCATCATATACATTTTTGCTTGATCAAACATTTCTTTTTCTAGATCAACAACAGGCATCGATCCCATTGCATATCCAGGTAATGGTTCAATTACATGCAAAAGGGTAATTCTAGCACCATATACTTCGGCAAGTTGCAGTGCTTTAAATGCAGTTTGTTTTGAGTGTTCGGAAAGATCGGTCGTTAATAAAATATGACGATAGAATGCCATAATAAAGCTCCTTTAAAACCTGAAGTTACATCCGTGTATAATAAATGAAAATACTATGCCGTATTTTGATTTAGATCAGGAAAGCAAGAATTGGTGATTAATGATCTGAGCATTGAATGATTTGCAAGCGACGAAAATCATGCAATACAATATGCCGACGATTAATCTCTAAAATACCATCTGCTTGGAAATGACTTAATAATCTACTAATTGTTTCCGGCGCTAAACCAAGATAATTGGCAATATCTTCTCGTGACATTGGTAAGTTAAACTCACTTTCAGAATAACCACAATTTTTAAATCGTTTTGACAATCCAAGTAAAAATGACGCCAGTCGTTGTTCAGCCGAATTATTTAATCGGACCGCTATATCCGGCATCGTTTTTTGGCTCATAATCGACAATAATTGGCGTTGCAGACTAGGCATTTTTGCAGCAAAAGTTAACAATTCATTAAATGGTATTTCGCAAATTGAACTGGTTTCAATTGCTTGTGCCGATACTTGATATTGACCACTAGTGATACCATCAAATCCCAATAGTTCGCCAGGTAAATGAAAGCCAATAATAGCTTGCTCACCATCTGCATCCGAAACAAATGTTTTGAATGCACCAGACCGTACTGCAACTAAGCGCTCAAATTTATCCCCAATTTGGAATAACGTCTCACCTTTATTAATTACTCTACGTTTAGTTATCAATGCATCTAATCGTTTTAAATCTTCGTCAGCTAATCCAACTGGCAAACAGAGACTTGATAAATTACAACTTGAGCAGACTTGTCTCAATTGTTTTATTGATAGGTGAGAGCAATTTTGGGTCGTAGGCATAGATACTCATATTAACATTGATTAAAGTAACACCATATTACGCTTCACTATTGAAATGTCAACTGCACAGCTTCTTACCTCGTATCTCACATAGCGCCTTTGTTTATTAGCCCGCATGTTGCAAGGTAATAGTTTGTGTGTTACTTGGCTGACTAATTTGAAATTTAATTGCGTTATAGCTTGGCATATGCCAAGTTGCTGATGGATTATTAGAAAAGCCATACGGCTCTTGTGGTGCGCCCATCCCACTTACTTTTAACGTACCACTATTATCTACATCTTGAAAAACTTTAATGCCATAATCACCATAAGGTAAAGAGGTAAAATTAGTTGTTGCTGAGCTGCCATGAATGTTAGCCACCGCTGTTTTATAAGCACCAACGGCAGAATATCTTGAGTTATTATAAGCAGTACTTGAATTATATAAAGCGATGCGAATTACACCATTTGTACTAGGAATACCATTTATAACGACTTGTAAATTGCCGGTAGAATTTACAGCAAATGCCGATTGCACTATTAAGCAACCTACACTCAATAAACTCATTACCGATATAAATTTTTTCATTTTCTCACCCTCGTCGTTCTTCAATATGTAATTCATTAAAATAAAATACAACAATTAATAAATTATCAATTTTATTCCAATAAGAGCATAGATACGATTATTCTCCGTGTCAAAATCCTAACTACTTTGTTCAAGCTTGGTAACTTGATGTTTCTCAGCTAAAAATATATACATCGCTGGCACAACAAACAACGTAAATAACGTCCCAATTGAAATACCCGATGCAATAACTAAACCAATATTAAATCGACTCTCAGCACCTGCACCCGTGGCAATCAATAAGGGTACCACACCCAACACCATTGCCGCGGTTGTCATTAAAATTGGTCTTAATCTAATACCCGCGGCCATAACAACAGCCTCACGTTTATCCTTACCTTCGCGTTGCAATTCATTAGCAAATTGCACGATTAAAATACCATGCTTACTGATCAAACCAATTAAAGTAATTAACCCTACTTCCGTGTAAATATTCAATGTGGCGCCGCCAATACCGAGGCTGATAAAAATCATCGCACCGCAAATTGACATCGGTACACTGATTAATACGATCAGGGGATCGCGAAAACTTTCAAAAAATGCAGCTAGTGAAAGGAAAATAATAATTAATGCGAACACAAAAGTTATTAATAACGAACTACCTTCTTGTATATATTGTCGAGATTGGCCGGCATAATCGACACTATATCCTTGAGGCAAGGTTTGTTTTGCAATTTTTTCCAACGTATTTAATGCCGTCCCCATAGAAACACCTGGCGCGGGAACTGCAGAAATAGTGGCTGAATTAAGTTGTTGAAAGTGGTTTAATGACTCTGGTACTACCGTTGTTTTCAGCTTGGCTATAGTTGATAACGGTACCGATAACCCACTCGTCGTATTAATATAATAATTCAATATTTGACTAGGATTCAATCGACTAGATCGCATGACTTGTGGGATAACTTGGTATGATCGCCCCGCATAATTAAAGTAATTGATATAATTATTACTTAGTGCACCCGACAATAAGTCACCAATATCTTGCATATTAAGACCTAATTCGGAAGCTTTATCACGATCTAACTCAATACTTGTTTGTGCTTTATTAAATTTCAAATCGGAATCAATAAACATAAACATACCCGTAGCTAATGCTTTATCTTCGACTTGCTTTGCAACATCATTGAGTAACTCAAAAGAATCTGTTGTCCCAATAACAAATTGAATAGGCAATCCTTGACTACCGGGTAAAGATGGTAATTGAAACGCGGCAATTTTTGCGCCCGGAATATTATCTAATTTTTCTTGTACTAACGGTTGTAGTTGATTACTTGTTCGTTTTCTCTCATCCCAAGGCTTTAAAATCATACCGCTAATATTAGTATTTAATCCGGCCTCTCCATCAACTGAAAAACTGTGATCAGTTTCAGAAAATTCTTTAAATACTTTATACACTTCTTTCGAATAAATTTGTGTTTGACGTAAAGTTGCATTGGGTGCAGCAGTTAATTGTGAAATAATAATCCCTTGATCTTCTTGTGGTGCTAGTTCAGAGTTTGCCGTTAAAAATAGAAAATAAATACTAACTAAAATAATAACAGCAAATACTGCTGTAACGGGTAAGCTATCCAATGAACTGCTTAATAAACGACGATAATAGTGATGCAAATTTTCAAATTGTTTATCGATAAAATTTGCTAGCCACTGTTCATCATTATTTTGCGATACCTTTAAATACCTTGAACACATCATGGGGGATAATGTCAGTGCAATAATAGCGGATATTGCCACAGCGCCAGCTAAGGTAAAAGCAAACTCAGTAAATAATGCTCCTGTTAATCCCCCCATAAAACCAATTGGCAAATAAACTGCAATTAATACTACTGAAATAGCGACAATTGGCCCTGCCAGCTCTCTTGCTCCCTGCAATGCCGCCGGTAAAGCAGCCATGCCATCTTCCATATGACGATGAATATTTTCTAGCACAATAATTGCATCATCCACCACTAGCCCAATTGCAAGTACTAATGCCAATAATGTTAACAAATTAATTGAATATCCTAGCAAGTACATCATAAAAAATGTACCAATTAGCGATAGTGGTATAGCAAGTACCGGAATAATGACTGAGCGAAAAGAACCTAAAAATAAATAAATAACCAATGTGACAATAATCAACGCTTCAATTAATGATTGTGCTACTTCATGAATAGAACTTTTAACAAATTTTGAAGAATCATATACAATTCTGCCATTTAAGCCTTTTGGAAGTTGCGCTTGAATATCTGGAAAAACTTTTTTAATCGTATCAATTACTGTTAACACATTCGCTGAGGGGGCTACTTTTATACCTATATAGACTGCAGGCTGCCCATCAAATCCCACCGCCGTATCATAATTTGCTGAACCTAAATTAACTTTTGCAACATCACCTAAGCGAATAATGGCCCCATTCTTAGTTTTTAAAATCAATTTTCGAAATTGATCTTCAGTTGATAATCCTGTATTAGCACTAAGATTAACTGTTACCATATTACCTTTAGTGCGACCTGATGCTGACACAAAATCATTTTTTGCTAATGCAGTAGAGACGTCTGCTGCTGTTAATCCATAGGCAGACATTTTAGCGGGATCTAGCCATGCACGCATAGCGAACTGCCTACCACCTAAAATTTCAGCTTGTTGGACGCCATTAATTGCTTGTAATTTCGGCTGCACAATTCGCAATAAATAATCCGTAATTTTATTACTTGCTAATTCTTTACTATAAAATCCAATGTACATGGCATCAATTGTTTCCCCAATCGCAACCGTGATAACTGGTTGTTGCGAACCTTGCGGTAACTGATTAAGTACTGCATTTACTTTGGTATTAATTTCACTAAGCGCGGTATTCGGATCATAATTTAATAATAAATATGCTTGTATGGTGCTGGTACTTTGAGTGCTGGATGAGGTTAAATAATCAATACCGCTCGCTTGGGCAATTGAATTTTCTAAAGGTGTTGTAATAAAACCTGCGATGACCGCCGGGTCTGCACCAGTATATGTTGTAGTAATGGTCACAACTGCATTTTCAGTGAAAGGATATTGTCGAATCGGTAAAGAAAATAAAGCTCTTACACCAAGCACTAAAATTAATAGACTTACGACCGTTGCTAACACCGGTCGTTTAATGAATAGATCAGTAAAATGCATAGCACCTATTCCTAGTTTTACTCGTCTTGGACCAGCGGATTCGGATTATTTTCAGGAACAATTGAATTATTTATTATAACTTTGGTGCCATTTTTTAATTTAAGCTGTCCACTTGTTACCACCATATCGCCCTCTTTTAATCCTTTAGTTATTGCTACTTGGTCACCACGTGTTTCGCCCGTTGTGACAAATTGCTGTGTCACTGTTAAGATCGGTTTACCTTTTTTATCTTTTCCAGTTGTTTTAACTAAAAAAACCACTTCGCCATAGGGATTAAAACTGATTGCAGTCTGAGGTAATGTAAGATGTTTCTGTGACTCCCCTGTTGTGATAGTAACAGCAGCAAACATCCCTGGTGCTAATTTAAGATCTGTATTATCGACCGTCGCCTCAACTTCAACATTGCGACTTCCCGCATCTATGATTGGTTCTATAGTAGTAATTTTTCCTGCAAAAGTTTCATCAGGAAAGGTATCAACACTAATAGTAACTGGCTGATCAACTTTAATATTAACTAATGACTGTTGTGGCACATAAAAATCAGCATATATGGGATTAAGCTGTTGCAGAGTAACGATTTTATCACCAACGTTTAAATATTGTCCGGGATTTATTGCAGAAATACCTAATCGTCCATCGAATGGTGCACGTATAGTTTTTTTCGCTACAATGGCTGCTTGTGCTGCAACCTGAGCTTGTTTATTCTTCAAGTCTGCTTCATCGTTATCTAATACTGCTTTACTGATTGCATGAGCAGCATATTGGCTAGCATCACGATTATAAGTTAATTGTGCTAAATCTGCAGCTGCTTGCAAAGATTGCAACTGTGCATTATCAGAGTCCGCATTAAGTTGTACTAGTACAGTACCTTGTTGTACAAATTCACCAGGTTTAAAATATATCTCTGTTACCATACCAGCCAATTCAGTGGTGACATTTACCCCCCGTATAGCACGTAAACTGCCTGTTACCTTTATCATTGGCTGCCAATTAGAATAGGTTGCTTCCATAGCGGAAACCGTTACCGTTGGTGAGCTATTACTAGCCAAAAATCGTTTAACCATGATCATTTTAAAAACTTGATATAAAAAAATGCTGCCAAATAAAATACCAACACAAATCAGCATAATGGACATGCGCTTGCGCAAATTGCCTGTCTCATCATGAAACTGTTTAAACATTTTTCTTCTCCACCTTTGTGCTTGTAGTTGGTACCGGCTGCCGATTCCACCAACCTCCACCTAATGCTTGAAATAATGCAGCTGTATCAGCATAACGCGTTGCTTGTGCCTGAATCATCGCAATTTTTGCTTCTTGATATTGCTGTTCTGCTGTTAACAATGATAAATAACTAACACCACCCAATTCAAATTGAGCTTGCGTTAAATCCAGCGCTTGTTTCGAGGCAATTTCAGCTTCTTTTTGTGCTTTAAGTGTTCGGGCATCGTTTTCTAGGGCGCGTAATGTATCCGCGACATTTTGGAAGGCGAGTAATACCGTCTCTTGATATTGTGCATTTGCTGCTTCATATGCAGCAATAGCTGCTCTACGTTGTGATTGTAACGCCCCGGCATTAAAAATAGGTTGAGTTAAACCGCCGGTATAATTCCAAATATTAGCTTGTTTGGTAAATAATTTACCTGGGCTATTAGCGGTATAACCATAAGCACCATTCAAGGTAATTTGTGGAAATAAATTGGCTGTGGCAACACCAACTTGTGCACTGGCTTCATGTAATAGCGCTTCAGATGCACGAATATCGGGTCGTTGTTGTACTAAATTAGAGGGTAAACTAACAGGTAGTTGCGTTGGTAATTTGAGTGATGCCAAATCAAAATCTGGAATTTGACTATTTCCTGGAAATTCCCCAACCAAAACTGCTAGTGCATGTTTTGCTTGTGATAATTGAGTTTCTAAGGGTGGCAAAGTTGCTTGCGTTTGTGCGAGCTGCGTTGCTTGTGACAATACATCGGCTTTTGAAACACCACCTAATTGAAATTGTCGTTCAACAATTTTAAGTTGTTGTTTATGTGCTTGCACTAATTCATTAGTCGCTTTAATTTGTGCTTGAAACGAAGCAGCAGCAATTGCTGTCGTTACAATATTCGAAGTTAATGTTAGGTACGCAGCTTCTAATTGAAATGCTTCGTAATCAACTTGCGCGCGCAATGCCTCAATTTGACGGCGATTGGCGCCAAATACATCCAGTGTATATGACACATTTACTGAGGCATTATAAAGATTAAAAATATTTCCTGGCGCATTTGTTGCTCCAAGCGTGGTTGCTGAAAATCGTTCACGTTGTCCCGTTAATTGTCCATTAACGCTTGGATACATTGTTGATTCAATTTGTGCTTTTAAATTTTCTTGCGATTCTTTTAATGTTGCCATGGCTGCTGCTAAATTGGGACTATTTGCCATACCATGAGTAATTAATTGATTGAGTGTCGGTGATTGAAATAATGTCCACCACTCACCAGGAATATCTTGCCCAATAACAAATTGTTGTGATTTGCCCGCATTAGCCGCAGTAGGCGTACTGACTGTTTTATTTGGTAATGGCGTTTCAGTATAAGATTTAACGGTAGGCGCGGCCGGTGTTTTAAAATCAGGTCCAACCATACAACCACTTAAGCCAACACTTAGTAGTGTAAGAGTTAGAAATAATTGGGCATCTTGTGCGATAGAACGCATTTGATTAGCTGTCCTTGCTAACATTATATTTAGAAAGGTTACAGTATAACATGCTGATTTATATAGTGCTCGCACGAGATATTGCTTTATTTTTTATCTGTGTAAAAATAGTGCCCTAATTTTAATAATAACAAGGTAAAAATGAATAAAATATGCTCAATTTTGTTGGGGTTTGTATTTATATTAATCACAACGGTAGTCGATGCTAAAAGCACACATTCTTCTACGGCCAGTATCCCCACTTCTCAAATCAGTCAATTTGATCATGATTCACCCGCAGTAAAAAAATTTATTGCACAAGCATTAGATTTGGCAGACTTAAAACTAACTTATAAATTTGGTTCTGCTAATCCTAAAGCAGGTGGCATGGATTGTTCTGGCACCATTTATTATTTATTAACATCAGCCGGCGTTAAAAAACCGCCTCGTGATGCAACCGATCTGTATCTATGGATTTCAAAATACGGCCATTTTTATGCGGTTAACAGTCATTCCTTACAGTCTCGAGAATTTAATAATCTAAAACCGGGTGATTTATTATTTTGGGAAGGCACTTATAAAGTACATCGTAATCCACCGATTTCACATGTGATGCTTTACTTAGGGAAAGATAAACAAGGTAATCCCTTAATGTTTGGTTCAAGTGATGGGCGCACCTATCAGGGTGTACCCAGACATGGCGTAAGCGTATTTGATTTCACCTTGCCTGAGTCAACCTCACATACACGATTTGTTGGTTATGGTTGTATGCCTGGATTTAATTGCTCGTGATTAATGTATTAATCAGCATGTTATCTTATACTAAATAAAATATTGAACGAGCTTAACCCATGACTCAATGGTACGATTTTCCACAAATACTCACTTGTAAGCCTGCTACCGTTTATTTAATTGGCATTTCACTTGCCAATGTAACTTTTTCTGATAATTTCCTATTATCACTTTCACAGTTTGAAAAAGAAAAAGCAGCAAAATTTAAATTTGATATCCATCGTGAACGTTATATTATGTTTCACGCTTGTTTGCGTGATATATTGGCGCGTTACATAAAAACTCAGCCTGAATTATTACAGTTTGACATTGGATTGCATAAGAAACCTTATTTGAAAAATAATCCTGCATTGCAATTTAATCTTTCTCATAGTGAAAATGAAGCCATTGTTGCTATCACATTGAATGCTGATGTTGGTGTTGATATTGAAAAAAAGAAAACAAGCAACATGGATGAGTTAGCAGAACGTTTTTTTTCAGAAGCTGAATTTGCTTATTTGAATGCTTTACCCACCGATGAAAGAATTAATACTTTCTACCAATTCTGGACGCATAAAGAAGCATTTATCAAGGCAACCGGTTTAGGATTAAGTCAAGGCTTAAAAAATTTTACCATTGGTCTTAATCCATCACGTCTATTACAAGCCCATGATGTTGATATTGCCGATTGGACAATACAAGATTTTTGCTGGAAAGATGATTTTGCTAGTGCTTTTGCTGTTAAACAATCAATCGAGCAAATCAATTACTATAGATATGAACTATCTTGCCTATGATAAGTTAATTTGAATAATACTCCCCATATCAATTGCTCAAATTTTATGCTAAAATGATTCGTTCATAAAATTTACAAAGGATGTGTAAGATGACATTTAACAAGACGTTATTATGGACTTTTATCATAAGTTCTTTATCTATTTCAGCTAGTTACGCGGATATCCCAACATCTGTCGCTACAAATATAAAACAATATACCCAGCAACAACAAGGTGCGCAGCTAGCGTTATTAAAAAACTTGGTCAACATCAATAGCGGCACACCCAATATCATTGGTGTCTATCAAGTTGGTGAAATGCTACGTCCACAACTGGAACAATTAGGCTTTAAAACATGGTGGGTAAACGAACCTGCTAAGATGAAACGTGCTGGTACATTAATGGCTGAGCGAAAAGGTACGAATGGCAAGCACATTTTATTAATAGCGCATTTAGATACTGTTTTTTCAAAAAATAGTCCTTTTCAACAATATTCTCAAAGCGGTAATAAAGCATCTGGTCCCGGAGTATTAGATGATAAAGGTGGCGATGTTGTCGTTATCTATGCATTAAAAGCTTTGCAATCGATCAATGCATTAAATGGCACAACCATTACAGTGGCTTTTGTTGGTGATGAAGAAGATTCCGGGAAACCTGCAAGTATTTCACGAAAGCCTTTAATTGATGCTGCTAAACATAGCGATGTCGCGTTAGAGTTTGAAGGTGCTTTTGATTTAAATTCAGCAACTGTTGCAAGACGTGGAATTGTTGGCTGGGTAATTACCAGTAAAGGTCGTAGTGGTCATTCATCTTATATTTTCCAAAAAAGTGTTGGTGATGGTGCCGTGTTTGAATTAGCCCGTATTTTAAATACCATGCGAACACAGTTATCTAATCAACAATATTTAACATTTAATCCTGGTTTAGTATTAGCTGGTACTCAATTAAACTTTAATAAAAATGATTCGGAAGGCACAGCATCCGGTAAACAAAATGTCATTGCTGGCAGCGCAACAGCGAGTGGTGATCTGCGCTATTTAACCAAACAGCAAAAAAATAATGCTGAAAAAACGATTGAATCCATTGTTAATCAACATCTACCTAATACGACTGCAACAGTAGTATTTGAAGATGGCATTCCCGCTATGCAACCTACTGCCGGCAATATGGCTTTATTAAAAATGTATAGCAATATGAGTCGGCAACTTGGTGCTGGTCCTGTAAGAGCGCTGGATGCTAGTCTACGTGGCGCCAGTGATATCTCATATGTTGCTAGCATCGTACCGGCTAATTTAGCTGGTTTAGGGCCCGTTGGCAGTGGTGCACACTCGGTACATGAAACAGTAGATATCTCAACGTTACCCATAGCAACGGAAAGAGCGGCACTGTTAATTTATCAATTAACCCGATAATGGTTATTTATTGTACTTTAATTAAGTAATGTTGGCATAGAGAGTAGTATTTGAATAGCGAAACACAGAAAATCGACGTTCTTTGCCCAGCATAGTAGAATTATTAACAACCCTCTAGGAATTTTATACTACAATAAAAATTGCGCTTATCCAAACAACGTTTTTATACAAGGAAATGTTATATGAAATCTAATATCACTTGCTTAACTGTCGGTTTATTATTATCGACTTTCTCTCTATCTGCTATTGCTACGACACATACGACGTCACAAAATAGCACGACTAGCAGTCAATCAAGTTTAACTGCAACTCAAACTCAAAATGGTCAAATTCTAGAGGTATTAATGGTCATTGATAATAATGAAATCAATGCCGCAAATGCAGTATTAACAAAAACAACAAATCCCAATGTTAAAACTTTTGCCAACACTATGATTACTGACCATAGTGAAAATCTTAAAGCAATTCAAAATTTGGCAAAACAAATTAACATTACTCCGGTTGTAAGTAGTAAATCAACAAAGCTACAACAAGCTGGCCAAGATGAACTTAAAAAATTAAGTTCATTATCAAGCAATCAACTCGATACTACTTATATAAATGCCATGGTTAAAGGTCATGAAGCTGCATTAAAACTTATTGATAATAAGTTATTGCCAAATGCTTCTGATCCAAAAGTAAAATCGTTTTTAACTGATACCCGTGCTGTCGTAGCGCATCATTTACAATTGGCTCAAACAGTTCAAAGTCAGTTGCCCAAATAATTTCTCATCTTATTGCAAGATTTATGATGTATTCCTTATACAATCATAAATCTTGCAATTTCTTCTTGATTATATCAAATACATAATTTCTCCACATTAACCCAACGCCCATCTATCGCCGACAGTAATATTGCATCAATAATTTCACAACAACGTAAACCATCAATAAAATTGGGAGCAGACGAAATACTAGTTCTAATCGCATTGGCATAATGGCGAAAACTTAAAGCAAATGCATCTCCGTATCCCATGCCTTGTGCTGTTACACCTAAACCTTGCTCACCACCTAATGCCGGAAACCAAAACAATTCTGCTCCCGGATGTGCACGGCCAATAAGAACTGTACGATAACCAGATATTTGTGGCTCATCGGTAGCATCAAAAATCTGTAATTCATTACTACGTTCCCAACTAAATCGTATTGCGCCTTTTTCACCAACGACAACAAAATACACATCGTTTTTGAACCCTGGTAAAGCCCAACCCGCTTTTATTGATCCCGTTGCTCCATTTTCAAATCGTACTAGTGCTGCAGCAAAATCATCAACATCCACATCACCTAACTGTGATCGATCATGTGGTAGAGGACGTTGTGCTATATAACGTTCTGTTAATGCTGAAACACTTGCAATATCTCCAACTAAAAATCTTGCTAAGTCAATAATATGTGAACCAATATCGCCAAGTGCGCCCGCGCCTGCTTGTGTTTTACGAAAACGCCAATGTAATGGAATGGTTGCATCGTTATTATGATCTTGAAAAAAGTGTCCTTCAAAATGACGAATACGTCCAAGTTTACCTGCTTGAATGAGTTGACGAGCTTGTGCAATAGCAGGCCATGCACGGTAGGTAAAATTAACCATATGCACTTTGCCTGAGGCTTGAGCTTGCCGCGCCATTTCAGCAGCTTGATGTCGATTAACTGCCAACGGTTTTTCGCATAAAACATGTTTTCCATTAGCAAAAGCGTCAAGACACATTTCGTAATGACTATCATTAGGCGTAGCAATATCGACTAAATCAATATCATCACTACGCGTTACACTTCGCCAATCACTGTCAGCCTCTAACCAACCCCAACGCATTGCTTCATGTTGAGCTAATTCTGTATTCGCATCAACTAAGCGAATTAGCTCGAAATGATCTCGAGGATCATCAGTTAAACCAGCTAAATTTCGCATTGATAAGCTATGCAATTTTGCCATATAGCCTGCACCAATCATTCCAACTCGAATGGGAGAAGATAACAAATCATTATTAAAATTCATTTTGTCATTCATAAAATTAAATCCTTCGATAAAATATTAAAATAAATTTGCTGCTGTTTGAGTTTGATTTTTTTTAATTGGCCAGCCAACGATAATTGCAGCAACTAGCAAAATTGCACTACCAACCCATGCGACTGATTGTGTAGATATATGATCCGTCAGCAATCCACCTAATAAGGCACCACTACCGATACCAATATTAAACATGGAAACGTATATCGCTGATGCTGCATCAGTAAGATGGGATGGTAAAATTAAAATTAGTGATTGTAACGTAATAGTTAAAATGCAAATACCTGCACCCCATACAATGACTAATAACCCCGCCAATATATTTGTGCCAATTGGTAAAAAAGCAAATAGCATTATTACTACAGCCATAATAGCCATTATCAATTGACAGGCATGTCGTAAATGATGATCAGCTAATTTGCCAGCTAATACACTACCTAACACTCCAGCTCCACCAAATAAAAATAAATAAAAAGCTAAATGAGAAGAAGAAATACCAATTCCTTTTTCTAACAACACGCTTATATAAGTAAAAGCACAAAAATGACCTGTCAATGCTAATACTGTCGCAAAACAAATTCGTTGCAAAAGTGGATTACGTATTAGTTGCGGCAACTGATATAAATAACCACGACTTTCGCTAGGTAACCGTGGAAAACGTAATGCTACTGTGGCTGCAATTAAAAAGCTTGCCAGTGCGATAGCAACAAATGCAAGACGCCAGCCTAACCACTGCGCAAGCAATGTACCAGCAGGTACTGCAACAATCGTAGCAACAGCGATCCCGCCAAATACAATTGAGGTAGCACGTGCTTTTGATGATTGTCCTGATAAGCGAACACATAAAGGACCGACCGTCGACCAAAAAACACCATGACTAAAAGCACCAATTATGCGTGCAATAAATAAAATAGTTAATGATGGCGAACATGCAACCAAAAGATTAGCAGCAGCAAATAACAGTGTTATAAACAATAATAATGTTCGTCGCTCCATAGGAGCTAACAAAGCAGTTATTAAAACCGCTGATAAACCTACTGTCCACGCATAAGCTGTTACCATTAAACCTACTTCACCTATTGGCTGCTGAAAACTGGCGCTTATTTCTGGAAGAATACCAACTGGCAATAATTCAGCCGTCACAAATACAATTGCTGCCACCATAAGCGCTAAAATAGAAAACCAGTCTGTTCCTTGATTAGCTGATAACTGATTCTCTTTATTAATAGATTGCATATTGCCTCTCATTTTATTATTTTCATGCTGCATTATTTAATGCAGCATAAATAGCGCGTGTTATATCAACCGGAAATGTTCCCATTAGTCCATGCAACGCCGTGTTAGTAAGCATTACCACTGATAATCCTGCTGTTGGGTCTACAAACATTGCCGTGCCATATACACCACCCCATTCAAAACTACCGGCATTTCGTGGCGTACCTGCCGTTACTGAATCACGTACCACCGCAAATCCCATCCCGAAACCGTAGCCAGGACCTGCCGCTGCCACTTCAAAATCAGGAACAGCATCTTGTGTCATTTGTTTAACAGAATTCACGCTTAAAATTGATCCACCACCTTGTCGAATTGTTTCTAAAAACTTCAGATAATCTCTCGCTGTGCCTGCCATACCGGCACCACCTGATGGATATGCTTGTTGATTCATGATACGGCCTGGCGCATAGTGAATCGGACCGCAACCTTCAAGCAACACTTGATCTTGTGCTTGCATCAATCTTGCACCATCACCTGGACTGTAACCATCAGCATAAGCATGAACCAGGCGATCAATTGCTTGCACATGGAAGTTAGTATCATTCATCTCCAGTGGCCCAGTTACATATTGCTCAATAATTTGTGGTAAAGGCTTCTGACAAACTTGTTCAAGTATCGCACCTAAAACATCGGTTGATAGTGAATAACACCATGCCGTTCCTGGTGCAAACATTAACGGAACATCTGCTAATCGTTGTAAATTTTCTTCTAAGGATAATACTTTTTCATCGATCCCATCTGAAACACCCGCTGAATAATAAGGTTCATTATCGGCAAAAAGAAAACCATAAACTAAACCTGAGGTATGTGTTAGTAAATGACGCACCGTAATTTTAGCCTTGTCACCATTTGCTAATTTAGGGTTAAATTTTGGTAACCAGCGCGTAATTGGGGCATCCAAATCTAACTTACCTTGTTCAACTAAAGCCATTGCTGCAGCAGAAACAAGCGGTTTAGTCATACTTGCTAAACGAAAAATGGTTTGCTCATTAACGGACTTTTTATTCTCGCGTTGCGCCCAACCGGCATACTCTTCAAACACAACTTGACCATGATGAGCAACAATAACACCTGTACCAACAACTCGCTCCGCTTTAATCGCATCAGCAATGATTTGACGCAATGCATTTGTTTCAATATTTTTCATAATTTTCCCTTTTATAAATTTAACTGGAACTAATAAATAATACCAAGATTAAGTTATTCACATCGAGCTATTTAACCCCTTCATTTCTGGTGCACTTATCACCTCGTTTTTCCTTGATTCACGGAGTGATGATGGTGGCGAAAATTGTGTACTCGGTATGGTTATCACACTTTCTTGAGATGGTGCTGGCCGTACATAGATAGGGTTAGCCTCAACCTCTTCTGGCATGAATTTATCCTCCATACTCAATGCCTTATAAATGGCATTAGTTACCTTTTCTGGAAATGTCATCAATCCCGCTAATGCTGTATTAGTTAGAATTACCACTGATATTTTCGCCTTAGGATCGACAAACATTTTAGAACCATAAACCCCACCCCATTCATAACTACCATCTTGGCGTGGCGTACCTGCTTTTTCTGAGTCACGTACTACCGCAAAGCCCATACCAAAACCATAACCTGGACCAGCTGCTGCTACATCAAAACCGTGAACTGCATCTTGAGTCATGCTGTTTATAGAATCTATACTTAAAATTGTCCCACCACCTTGTCGAATTGTTTCTAAGAATGTTAAATAATCTCTTGCCGTTCCTGCCATACCTGCACCACCTGATGGATAAGCTTGCTTATTTGCAATACGTCCTGGGGCATAATGAATAGGGCCGCATCCTGGTAATAATACCTGATCTTCAGGTTGCATAGCACGTGCATACTCCATATCATCAGATTTATCTGCATATGCTTTTGCCAGCTTACTTAAAGATTCCACATAAAATGTTGTATTATTCATGCCAAGCGGCTTGGTAACATATTGCTCGACGATTTCTGGTAAGGATTGTTGGCATACTTTTTCAAGTATTGCACCCAAAATATCGGTTGACAATGAATAACACCATGCTGTTCCTGGAGCAAACATCAGTGGTACACTTGCTAAGCGCTGTAAATTTTCTTCTAAGGATAATACTTTTTCATCAAGACCATCTGAAACACCTGCTGAATAATAGGGTTCGTTATCTGGCGAAAGAAAACCATAACTTAAGCCTGATGTATGGGTTAACAAATGCCGCACCGTAATTGTAGCATTCTCACCATTTGCTAATTTAGGAGTAAATTGTGGCAACCAATTCGTAATGGGGGCATCTAAATCCAACATACCTTTCTCAACTAAGACCATTGCGGCTGCACTCACAATTGGCTTAGTCATACTTGCTAAACGGAAAACTGTATCTTCATTAACTAATTGTTCATTTTCCCGATCAGCCAACCCACTATGACTTTCAAATACTACCTCACCATCTTTGGCTACGATAATACTTGTTCCAACAATTTCGCTATCAGTGATAGCTTGATCAATGACCGGCTGTAGAAGTGTTTGCATTTTTTCTTTCATAAGATTTCCTCTTTAAATTATTTTAAGATATTAAATTATGGAGTCGCTTCGAAAACTGCTGATTCTGCTTTTTTCGGAGCAAAACTGTTTATATAATTACGCGCTGGTTTTTCAATGCATCGATATGCAAACTCAGCCAATAAAATAACAAACGAAGCAAATATCAACATAGAGAATACGCTTGCCAATGTATAACCCATACCCAATAACATGAATTTTTTTGCCAATGCCAACATAAAATAATTCATTTGATTATGTATCAGATAAACTGCATATGATAATTCACCTAACCTATAAATTGGTTTGCTACCCATGAAGCGAGATATCAAGTTGGTATTTGGAATTAACGCCAAAATAAATAAAGGAAACAATGCAACAATCCAAACATCAGCTGACTTGATACACATAAGGCTAAGAATCAATATAAATAAAATTGGTGCAATCCAATTAAATGAAATTAATTGTTTTATCCATGTGAGTTGTGATACACGAAAAACAAGAACACCTAAAATAAAGTCCGCAACACAACGGATAGCAGGATAAATGGTGCCATAATTCCATATATCTAATAATCCAGCACGTTTTGGTTCATTCATTAAAGCTGGTATGTGAACTAAAATTGGTAATGTTGCAAATGAGACAATCGCAAACAAACCCACCCATAACCATGAACGACGTAAACACAATAATGCAAATAGTGGGAACAATAAGTTTGCAACCCATTCAGCACTAACAGACCATGCTGGCGTATCGAGACTAGGAACATGCAATACACTTTGCAACATAGTGAGATTAATTAATGCAGAAACAGGAATTGCTGGTCCAGGCCAATGATCCATCCATTGTGTTGCAATCAAAATACCGGCAGTAATAGTCATTAGTACATAGAGTGGATAAACACGAGCGATACGACGTACTAGAAAAGTCTGATAATCTTTCCAGCTAATAGCCTGTTCAAATCTACGTCCATACGTCATCGCTATAATGAATCCAGATAAAACCAAAAATAAATCTACCATCAGATAACCATGACCAAGTAAATTAGCCATTGCCCCACCCGCTAGCAGATGGCTAGCATTAAAGTGATAAAACATTACCATGGTTGCAGCAATACCACGCAACCCGGTTAATGAGTATATTTCTTGTTTTCTCATGGTTGTAACCCTCTTGTTGTAACTAATGTAGTGTTAATCTGCTGAATAGAATTGCTTGAATCAAGTAATGTATCAGTTGGTGCAATAGTTAATTGCAAATGAGTAAAATCAAGTATCCACTGTTCGTGCTCTTGTTTAACCATTTTAGAGTGAGAACCAACAGCAAAAACACGCATGCCAGCAGCATTTGCAGCCGCTAGACCGGCAACAGCATCTTCAAATACCAAACACTCTTCCGGTGATACTTGCAATTTTTCTGCTGCCATTAAATATCCATCTGGTGCTGGTTTACCATGCTCGACATCTTCAGCAGTAATCAAAATATCTGGAATTGGCAGTTGTGCCGCGGTCATGCGGCGAATAGCCAGCTCACGATTCGCAGATGTCACTACAGCCCAGCGATATGGCAAAAGTAAATTCAATAATTGTTTTGCACCATTTACTGCGGTAATGCCATCGACATCTGCAATTTCTTCTGCCACGAGTTTTGCCGTCTCTTGTTTTATATCTACTCCTGGTGGCGCAAAAAAAGCCACCGTTTCTGCTGTACGACGACCATGTGAATTAGCTAAAATGTTTTTTACGTCTAAGGTATGTCGTTCTGCAAAACGATACCAAGTTCGCTCAACAACCGGTGTTGAATCAACTAAGGTACCATCCATATCAAACAACAGAGCTTTAGCTTCAAATATGGTTGAAAAATCATTACTAGAAATAATCAAAATAAAATACCTCTCAATGTGTTGCTTGCTTTGATTTATAACGTTGCGGTGAAAAATAACCACTTATCCAATTTAAATCTTCACTTAATCGTGTAAGATCACAGTATCGATAATCATTTTCTAATACATAATATTCCACCCAATTTTCTTGCATTAACGTATGTAACATAATTGGCAGTTGTCCATCACCTTGCCCTAATGCCGTATAACCATCTTTATTATGTGACCCATCTTTAATATGAACTTGACGTGCAAAACAATTACTCATTTTTGATAATAATTCGATTGGTGAGTAACCCGCTTTAATTAGATTGTAACAATCAAAAATAAATCGGAAATTTTCGGCATTAACTTCCGCAAATAATTTTTTTGCCAAATTTATCGATAAATCATTTTCATTACCAACTATAATATTGCGATCACTTGCTTCTTTACATGTCCAGCGCAATACATCAGCCGTTCGCGCCAAGCTTGCTTCATCACGTATAAGACCCTTGTGGAAACTAGGGAAAAATACCAATGGTGCTGCAAGATAATGTGCAACATCTAATATCGATACAATTAAATTCTCCACCATTTGTCGATCACGCCGATTAAATTGTGAACCAAGACCAATGTCATTCAATTGATTTCCTGCAATTGCTATAATACGAACATTATGCAGATCACAAGCTTCAAGAATTGCATCTTGTCTTCCATATCCATTTAAATTGGGTGCTCGTCCTGGACCGCCAAAATCTAATTGCAGTGCATGTATTTTGTATTCTGCGCAAAGGCGAACTGCGTCTGCACCATATACTGGCAAACGCCAATCGACTAAAGCTAAGGGTAATGAAGCTAAAGCATGGTTAGCATTTTTCATTATTTAACCTCGACGACTCTGCGATGCTGGTGTTAGGTCATTTATATGTCGCATTTCTCCATTTTCTCCAACTACAAAACTTTCACCATGCTTTCCTTCACCTCGCGTTTGCATTAATTGCAATGCTGCTAGCTGAAAATCTCGCGGGGTCATGTAATCTGAATAATCAAAATCATCTGGGCGTCGACTACGAATACCTGCCGTATCAACCATTTTTTCAGGTAGTAACTGCACTAATCTAACAGGCGCAGCATGATCCTCTTGCGCAATTGAGCGCATAAGATTAGATGCTGCTGCTTTTGTTGCAGCATAGCCTGATCGCTCCGGCCCAGCGTTATAAACCACTTCCGAAGAAAGATGAACAAACAAGCTTGGCGCACGTTGTTGCAAAGCAGGCAAAGTTAATGCCAAGCTAAGCCATAGACCATTTAAATTAACATTGACCTGCCGCAGCCACTCATCTTCAGATACTGCTAAAAAAGGCGTGCGTTTAGCTCCATAATGAATTGCCGAATAAAAAACTGCATCTAAATGCGTACCAAATTCTTCTAATACAGCTGACAACTGCATACGACTACTGCTTGGATCTGACAAGTCTAATGCCCGCCACTCTAATAACGGCATTGGAACAGTCGGTGAATAACGTGGAGAGGTTCGACTTAAAACTACAACTCGTGCATGAGCAGCGGCTAATGCATCAGCTATACCTCGCCCAATTCCAGCAGAACCTCCAATTACAAGTGCCGTAGTATTTCGTAAATTTATATCTGTTTGTATTATAGAATTCGGTGTATACGACATAATAAATACCTCTTATTGCTTTGTTGTAAGTTGTAGTTCTTCTTGTTTCGCATGGACTCTAATTCCCATTTTCATCACGCGCTCTCCATCAATTTGACGCATACCATGCTGAAATAAATGATGCATAAATTTAGCTGCTTCTTCTAAATCGAGCATATGACTGATTAATTTAGAGAAAATGGCATGATGCTGTTCAAGCTGAATTATTGCTTGTAATAAATGTGTATTAGATACACCACGATGTCCAAACAACGTTAAAGGTTTATTCTGTGCTGAAATTATATTCCTAAATACTCCAGGCTTTGGGAACCCACCACAGTTAGCGGCTCGTATTTTCACTAAATCAATATTGGGAAGACTGGCAATATTTGCGTTGTCTGGCAGACCACCAATAATATCAATCGCTCCATTAGCAGAAATGTGTTCAACGGCATGATTTAAGCAATGAAGTGTACTGCTGCGAGGAGTAGCTATTATTGCCGTAGCCATATCAAATTGAATTTCTTTTTTTGCTAATAAATCGTTAAAGAGAAAATCAACATCTGCATGAATATGATGAGATAGACTCCAATTAAGTCCCTCTTGAGTATGGTGAACAAACATTAATGGTCTAGAGTAACCAAATTTAATCCTAGCCAAAAGCAAAGTAAGATGTCCAATAATGCCATCACCGTAAATTATTATGGCACCTTCTCTGTGTTCTAATGCAAGCAGTTCAAAAGCATATAGAACTACAGCCAATGGCTCTACCAATGGTGCGAGTTTCAAAGGAAATGTTTCATTTACAGGGATAAGTAATTCTGCAGCAATCGCTGATGCAGGGATGCGAATATATTCTTGAAACATTCCATCAATATTATGACCTAATAAAAAACTAGAGTCTCTTGGGTGAGTTGGATTAACCAGCACTAAGTCACCAGGCTTCAAATTTGTTTGGCAACAAGGACCAACTTGAACAATCTTTGCAATACCTTCATGACCTATTATTGCAGCAGGCTCATGACGTTCACCACGTAAAATCTGAATATCAGTACCGCATAATCCCACGACCAGTGGTGCCAGAAGCATTTCGTTTGAACGAATCCGTGGCATATCAATTTGACATACTTTCACGCCAGATGAACTACGAATAATGGCATTATGAAGTGTAGATGACGATTGATTAAACATGGCATTCCTGTTTAATATATTTTTTTGCGTACAAGCCAGCACCAATTAAGTTATTTACTTTATCTGCATCAGCAATAACGATACGACGCTCAAAAAAATTAGGATCAAAATAGCTACTCAAATACAGGCCTTGTTCTGAAAAATGCTGCATTAGCGATGCATGATAATGCTTAGCCAAACTAACCACGACACCACCTGTCAAAACAATTTTATCGATTTCAGGGTCGAGGCTTAATGCGTTTCGCAATATATCAGCAATGTTTTTTGTTGCCAGATGTAATAGGTTAAGTGAAAATTCATCGTGTTTATCCAGCGCTAGACACAATGCATTATCGTGATTAACCCCCTGCATAAGCAAGGTGGGAAATATTGATTTTTCCCATAATGAAGGTTTAAATTGCGCTAATTTTTTTGCTAATTCGGGAATGCCACGACCAGAAGAAAATGATGATAAATGATTGCTAGCACCACAATCACAATCTAATTCAAAAACTTTCCCAGCAATATGTAAAATAGCAGGAAGATGTCCTATTTCACCTTGCAAGCCAAACTCATCTAATACAATATGTTGGTTTCGATTATCAAATATACGACAAGCAATACCACTACTAATAGTCATAAGTAATATTTTACGAACATTACTATCACGTATATTATGTACATAATGAATGAGCGCGGCAGTAACATCATTGACGATATGCCAATTAAACGCAGGCTCTTCTTGCTTTAATAATACCAAAAGATTAAAAGGTGAGTAATCATTGCCCCATAACGGTGCCGATCCATATACCGAACCATTATGTCCATTTAATGCAGCACCTAATGAAATTGATATTTGGTTAACATGAAAATCATGTGCATATTTTCGTGCCGTCATTACCAAGTAATCCAATAATTTTTTCTTTACTTCTTTAACAGTCAAATCAGGTGCACTACGAAAACTGACGGCTGATTGTTGGCTGACATGAATCAATTCACCATTTTTTGTATACAGACCAGCACGAAAGTATGTACCACCCAGATCAAATACGATAACTGCATCATCGTATTTGAATGGTTGGTTAAAAGACCTGTTTTTATTAAAATGATTTCTTAAGTTCATATCAAACCACATTTATTTTTTGTGTTATTTTAATTGCAAACTGATCGATATATTCCAGAGCAATACGTAATTCATCCTTAGTTAAGTCATTAATGAAAGTGACATCGCCAATTCCATTGGTAAGAGGAACACGCTGTAAACCATCACGATGTTTAACTGAATCGATTAATGCATTTTCAACTAAATTCAGATTAAAATCTGGATGATGAATAGGCAATCCAACATTAACCATTAGCTTTAAGGCACGTTCAGCTTCACGTGTAGTTATTAAGTTGCGATGAAGCGCTAATGAGATAGACAAGGCCATGTCGATAGCAACTGCTTCACCATGCAATAATTCTGGATTTGCACGCAACTCTAATGATGGGCTAAAAGTATGTCCATAGTCTACTGCACGTTCAAGAGTTGCCTCCCACAGATTTGGCTCTAACTCTTCAAGCATCCCAGCAATTGCTCGGAAGAATATTTCATCAATTTGATGACTATGTGATGAGAAAGTTAAAGCATTTAATTTATCGGCTTCTTGCTCTAATAACTCAAATAATGTTTTATCTTTGATGAGTGCCATTTTAATAATTTCAGCAACACCATTTGCAATATGACGGTCATCAATCGTGCGTAAAAAAGCTGGATCAATTAATGCAGCAACAGGAGGAAAATATGAGCCTAACCGATTCTTATGATCTGCGTAATTAATGCCCGTTTTAATTCCAATGCCAGCATCAATTTGGCCCATTAACGTTGTTGGAATACGAATATAAGGAATACCTCGACGATACATGCTTGCTGCAAAACCAACGATATCCAATAGTACTCCCCCACCAATTGCGATTACGGCTTCTGTACGACGTAATAATCCTGAGTCAATCATTGAGTTAGCAACATCAAGTACTT
>JAGVJQ010000056.1 GCA_020051015.1 Gammaproteobacteria bacterium | reverse complement strand
TTGCTGTTTTTTATGTCAATCGACTTGGCGGCTGTTTAATGGGTAATTTAGTATCCGAGGTTATTGATAGTGAACCAGAATTTTATAATTCGCTAAAAAACTTCTTTGATGATTGGATTAATACCATTGCACGTATTTTAAGCGAAAAACTCAATACTGAAACTGCTCGCAAAATTGCCGAAGATATGACAGCTCAATTTCAAGGCGCCATCATGCTTGGCCGGTTATACAAAAATCATCATATTTTAATGCGAGTTATTGAACGACTTGGTTCATTATTATTGGTAAGGGATAATGCATTGGTTGCAACTACCGAGTGTTAGGGCATGATATACATAAAATTTGCTCATTATATGTAGCCCGGGTAAGCGCGTTTTTGGAGTAGAAAAACGGATTGATATTAAACTAACAAGAATGTTTACTAACGATAGTAACGCGCGAAACCCGGGATCGTGGGTGGCAAAACATCGATCCCGGGCTACATGAAGAGCGCAATGACTGCGCTCTCTATTCTAGAGGTTAATTAATTATAGCTTTTTACAATGACGGTAGTGCCGACATTCATAAAGTTTTGACTTAACCATGCTGCATCATCAGGTGTTACTCGTACACAGCCGTGGCTAGCATTATAACCAGGCACATCATATGAACCATGTACAGCGAAACCACCTTTAAAGAACATGCAATATGGCATTGGTGCGCCACCTTTACCGATTGGGAATATGCTGGATTCACAATCAGCACCACCTTTACGGTAAACTTTGTATACACCAGTTGGTGTACGGCAGGGTGAATCGATGTCACTACAATAGCCTCGACCGCCAGATGCTATACCATCTCTAACTAATTGGCCGTTTGCATCATAAGCAGCCCACGCATATTGTGATGGATCAAAGATGAAAACATTTTTACCTGTAGCAGGCCGCGTTTCAGCAAAATGATATTCAGGACGCGGTGCTGGATTAGATTGACTGTTGTTAGAGTAACTACTGCTTGAACCCGTACCAGTTGTTGAGCAGCCTGCAAGAATCGCAGTACCGGCAATAATAGCCATACTCAGACTCGCTCTTAACCATTTCCAGTTCATGATTGTTTCCCCATTTCATTATAAGTACTTGTTATTTATAATATAGCACGAAAACAAAGAAACGACGGCTGTGCAAAAACGGCTCATTTTTCAATAGGATATAACGATAATATGCCTCCACCCGACCTCGAATCGCAAGCAAATCTGTTAGGCAATTATTGTGCTGATAATGGTGACAATACATTGCACATAGCAGCTCGTAGCGGCGCCACGCAGCTAATTAATGTATTGTCTACTCAGAATCCGGCTAATCTAGTTGCACGGAATCATAATAATGAGACTCCTTTACATGTAGCCGGCGCATCAAGCCAACTGCAAACATTTTATGCGTTGTTAAAAATACACAATCAAAATTGTAATAAGCCTGATTCGCAAGACTATTATGATGATGAAACCATTAAGCAAGCTTTTACATTATTAAAAAAAGCTTTATTCAAAAATATGAATATAAAATCGCTTCTCAATGGATTGTTGGGAAGTATTTGCCCAAGCTCTGGCGTGTTAGGATATTTTCAGTCAACATGTTTTTTAATAGGTAAGTTTGCTGGTGTTTCAATGCCTTTTATTGTGTTTAATACGGTAAGCGGATTGGTATTTGTGTCTTGTCTTGGTGTATTTTGTTATGCAAATCATTATGTTAATCGATTAGAAACAAGTAATAATCTTTCTACAGCAGAATATAATATTATTCTTGCGCGTTTGGCTGGTATGAATAAAAAATTTCAAGAGATGATTCCGCTAAGAGCTGAAGGTGTGATGCCAATGCAATTAACTGATGACGAGGAATTGAAATTAAGAAAAATTTATCATGATGCTAACATGATAACGATTCCACCAGCCCGTACCTATTCTCATCTGCATGAGAATAGGCAAAGCTATCTTTGTTATAAAGATCGTATTGCAGTGACTATTAATTTATATCTTAATAATTTTTTATGCTCTTTGACTGGATTACTGTTAGCCTTTAGTTTATTGGTGTTACCTTGCTTCTCAGGGTTAAGTGGCACAACTGACACTATTACCTTGAAATTATTGGAATATATAGTGGCAATATTGCTTGCTATTGTGGTATTAGGATTAATCTATTTTACTAGTCATAATGAGCAGCTTATTAATTTAAATAATTCAATTCAAGAAAATACCCAACAACAAGCACAGGTAGTCATCAAACAACAAGAGACTGTTGCAAACATGAAAGCAGGTTTAGCAGAAAATAATATAGCTATTCCAGTAATACCTAATCCAGTTATGCCATCTCAAGGCAGAAGTTGGGGTGGCTTATTTAATCGCTTTCTTCGAGAAATTGAATATATGCGGGAAGGGGCCGCCTTAGCTGTAGGGGCATCTAATCCATTATTACCAAAGTAAAAGAGGCTGAAATATCGATAGTGCTTATCATGGCACCAATCGCTTGACCAATTTAGCCAAAGCAGTGGGGCCAAACCACAAAGTTAACAGTAAAAATACTGAAGCAAAAATAACGCCGGAGCCTAATGCAAAGAATAACGCATGTAAAAAGTTATTAATCCATGGCCAATTAGCCCAGAATTTACCAATCATATAACTACCGCCAATACCTAGCGCGATTACAGCAAGAGTACTCATAAAATAGAGTAAGGTATAAAACCGATTACCCGCGGCATAAGGTGACATTTTATGTTGTTTAGTAAAAATGAATTTGATAAAACCGTAATTCATCCAAAAATTACCCGCACTTGACAAACCAAATGCTAAACCCAACCCAAGTAAGCCATAATGTGGCGTAAGTAAATAACTAAACAACGTACTCAAAATTAAATAAACAATCGAGTTAACAATAATAAGTCGCGTCGCATTAATGGCATACAAAGTATTTAATAATACTTTTGAACCAGCACCAAAGAATATTCCTGTTGCAAAGGCACTGATAGCAATACAGTTGAGGATACTATCTTTAAAATGAATGGCACCATGCTGAAAAATGACAATGTAAAGTGGCAACATTAAAAAGGCTAAACCAATGGTGGTAAAAAACGCTAACCAACATGAGGTATCCAAACTCTCGACTAATAATTGTGAAAAACGTTTTATATCGCCTCTTTGCAATGTTTCTGTTAATACAGGTAGTGCAGCAAAACCTGTGGCAACGCCAAACAATCCAATCGGTACCTGAATAATAATCATGGTTGTTGCTACATAAGTCATTGCACCAGCACTGATTTGTAAAGCAAAAAAAGTATTAACCATTAAGGCTAATGTTGATGCGCCTTGTCCAATTGCACGAGGTGCCATCAAGATTAATATTTGTTTTAATGGCCAATATCCCCACCACGCTACAGGATTAAAATTAGGCCATGGTAATGTTTTATCGCGCAATAAAGGCCATGCTTGGTATATTAATTGCATGAATACACCAACCATCGCACCCCAAGTTAGACCCCAGACTGGTGTGATTTGATAATGTTTAAGTAAAGGGCTACATAGTACCCCAGCCACCATACCGACACTTAGAAAAATTGAACTATTCATCGCCCGAAAAGTATCACCACGCACACCTAATATAGCCATCATCACGGCATTTAACATAGTCAGGGGTAAATAGAAAATTAACACTTGAAACATTTGGGTTGCTAATTCCATGCCGCCGCTGGCGATAAAACGTTGATTACTCATTAAGCGAATAAATTCGGGGGCATAAAAAGCAGCTACAGCAGATAAAATAATCGTTACTAAACTGAAAAAACCAAGCACTACGCCGATCAAGTGTTTTTCAGCAACAGGGCCTTCAGCTTTAATATCAACTAAGCCTTTAATAAAGGCAGCAGATAAAGCGCCGTCAGCAAATAAATCACGTAGACTATTGGGAAAACGAAACGCAGCATTAAAGGCATCTAAGCTAGTACCGGCGCCTAATACTGCATTCACAATAATAGTGCGTGCTACGCCAGAGCATCGTGATAATAATACGCCACCGATAGCACCTGCATGACGGCGCCCCAGGCTTTTGGTTTGTTCAGATGTCACCGTTGAGTTCATTATGTTTCTGTTTCCGCATTTTTTTCATGTTCTAGCCATTCAGGTTTAATGGCTTTATTTTTAGCAGAAGCATGTCGTGCGCGCAGCTCAATGTCAATATATTTATCTGTGATGGCGCTTGAGCCATGGCCGGCATCGTCACGCACATGTTCCCGAGGTCGGTGTTTAACATCATCAGAAATACCGGTGTGGCGTAACCAGTGCACCGTGGCAGACATTAATTGTTCGGCATCGTCATTAAATCCATCTTTTTGTAGCCGTTCTACGGCTTTATCAAAACAAAATTGAACTTCACTTCGCAAAAAGCGTGTACTGCGAATGGGCCCGCCCGACTGTGTATTTTCTATTAATGGTGTAGTCTCACCAGGCGTTGGTAAACTCGATAATCCCAAAAATTGACGATAACGACGTAAGGCTTTCAACATGGCATCGCTAACGGTAATCATCCGTTCCTTATTACCTTTACCAACAGTGGTAAACCACCAATTGCCATCACCATCTTGCTTAAAATGGCCCATTTGCGGTTCCCAGCGATCGCTAGCAGCTAACTCAGAAATTCGTAAATACATACCATATAAAGCATTCATCATAAATAAAGTACGTTCATGACGCTCAGGCTCACTATTCGCCAGCATTTCTACTGTTTCAATTACATAGGCCCATTGCAATTCAGTTAATCGTCGAATGACTTGCGCAGTTTGTTGTTTGCGAATAAATTTACTTTTTTGCCTAATTTGTAATACCGGATTCATGTCCGTATATTCTTCTTGAATTAAATAATTAAAAAAACTGCTGCATACGGCAAAAATTGCCTGCAATGCTTTTTGCGACAAGGTGTAATGTTTGGGATCCGCCTCAGCTCCTTTGCGATGGGCTGCTTTCTCTACCCCAGCGACAAATGGGCGCCATTCTGGATTAACAATACGCGCACCTTGCGACTGAACAAAACGATTAACGTTCTTAACACCAATCCAAGTCAATGGTGGTTTTTGGCAAAATTCAATATAACTTTCAATATCACTGCGTTTTAATTGAGGTAAGTTTTTATTTGCAATATTCCAGCACCAATGTAATAGCCGCTCAATTTCACGGCGATAAGCGTTAAATGTTGCCTGACTGCCGCGGTAACTATAGATAAAAGCATGTGCTTGCTCATAATCTTTTTGCATAGCAGCACTGACTTGCTGTTTGTCATCAGAATTAAGTTTTAATGGCTGTGGCGTTTTATCAAAATAGTCGAGAGAATCGAATAATGGAGCAGGGCAGTTCATAGATACAACATCCTTGCAATGAATTTATTACCGTTGATTGTATCATAAGCGAAAGTCGGTAATAACCGACTTTTATTGATTTTTCGATAAATTATAATAGAAAGTCGGCAATAACCGACTTTTACTGATGGGTTAATTTATGACAAAGCAAGGTATTTTGCATCAAGGTTGCAATCGTCATCGGTCCAACACCGCCAGGGACGGGGGTAATCCATGAGGCGCGTTCGGCGGCTTTCTTAAAATTGAGATCACCACATAATTTGCCATGCTCATCACGATTCATAGCGACATCAATAACAATTGCACCTTGTTTAATCCATTCACTATGAATGACTTCACGGCAACCCATGGCAGTTACTAAAATATCGGCATGACTAACATGATGGCGCAAATCCTGGGTCGCACTGTGACAAATAGTGACAGTACAATTAGCCATTAATAACTCTAATGCCATGGGGCGGCCAACGATATTGGATGCACCAATGACAACAGCATGATTGCCTTCTAATTTGAGTTTATAGTGATGCAATAACGTCATAATGCCAGCTGGAGTGCAAGGGCGTAAACCAGGTTGGCGTTGTACTAACCGCCCAACATTATAAGGATGAAAACCATCAACATCTTTATTGGGATTGATAGATTCCAAAATAATCTGACTATTAATGTGTTCAGGTAAGGGCAATTGTACCAAGATAGCGCTGACCTCAGGGCTTTGATTAAGTTTATCGATTAACATCAATAATTCTGACTGTGATGTCATGGCAGGTAAATCATAGGCAAATGAATTAATGCCAACTTCAGCACAAATATCACGTTTACGTTGTACGTAGAGACGAGAAGCATCATGCTCGCCTAGCATAACTACGGCCAAGCCAGGTTTTTGCGGTAAGGTTTGCACTATTTGCTTGATTTCATTTAATAAATCGCGTGCAACTTGTTTTCCATCTAATAAAGAAGCATTCATATCTATCTAGTATCTCTATCGTTTAATTTTATATTGAGTCGGTATTATAACCTGAAATACTCATATTTACAGAAAATTACACAAAAACCTTAATAAATTCATGAGTTGAGTCAGCAGATGAAATTATATTTAAATGAATTAGATAATATTTTATTAAGGTATTGATGCTAACATTAGCAACTCGAATAGTTTTTTGGTCATTTTTTGTCAAGGTTGTTAAATGTTAGATAAACTCAATGTAAAAATTCAATTAAAAGGAAGAAAAGGCAAAGACGCCAAAGTTGCTATTAAGTCTGTCAATGGCATGTTTAGTACAATTGATGGAAAAATTGAAGAATTTAATAGAAACTGTAAATCTGATAAAGATCAGGCTTTAATTAACTCAAAACAACTTCAAGTATTGATTGACGAAGCACTTCGTCAGACTTTAATCCTGTCAAAAAAACAAAATATTGATCTGAGCAATGTAACGACTCTGCTTAGCGCGACAAAAAATAAAATTATTAACTGTGCACTTGAGCTTACAAAGAATGAATCGGTAACTATTGAGGAACTGATTATCTCCAAACTCGCTTCGCATATTGGTCGCGGCGAACCCTTAGTTGAACGATTTAATAATTTAGATCAAGATGCCCTAATACGATATCTATCCTCTCGTGAGGAAGCTTTTGAGAATGGTTTTCAAAGTTATTTACGTGATGGTAAAAACGATCTATTTTACGCATCATGTACACAAGCTTTTTCATTACGTTTATTATTGAGGGTTAAAGAATTCAATGAACTTCGCAGTTCCAGAAAGTTTATTGAAAGTATCAAGTATAAGTTATCATTAAAAAACATGGCTGATTTTCAGCAATTAGAAAATGCTATCGAAGATGAAAAAAGCAATCCTTTTCGTGATGACTTAAATAATAGAATTGCAACAATTTGTAAAAATTGGCTTGGTATCAATGATCCCTATGCAGATATTGAATGCATTAGTAGCAAAAACAATTCTATCTTTAAATTAATATATAAAGATAGTTCTTTTGTTTTTATGTGTTCTGCGCTGCAAGACGAAAATAAACTGGCATTATCAAGACTGCAACTATCAAAAGCTAAAAAATATTTAACAGAAGAATTGTATGCGACATCATACTATGAAAGCATCCATCAGCAAGAACACCGCTTTAATATCACGCCTTATTTAGACAAAGGTAATTGTGAAGACTTTGCTATTAATCTCATGGCAGACGAAACACTTACGCTAGAAGACAAGCAACAAAAAATCCTTGCAATTTTCTCTAACATGATAGAAATGCTTGCACATTTTAGGATGGAAAGTGATGACGATGAAGCTACAAATGAAGGCGTTATCTTTCCCGATATTAAACCAAGTAATTTTTTACGTCTTAATGATGCTCAAGTTTGCCTAGCAGATTGGAAAACCTTATTCACCCATAATTTAAGTGCTCCGATTGATTGGAAGAAACTTTGTGTTACTCCTGCATACATGCCACCAGAGCAAGCTGTATTCGGTGATCCATCATATAAGACAGCAGAATGTCTTGATATTGATAAACAGCAAGTATGGATGCTGGCCATGTCTCTTGATCAAATGATGAGAGGTGCAAGTACACCAGGTGGTAATGATAATG
>JAGVJQ010000052.1 GCA_020051015.1 Gammaproteobacteria bacterium | reverse complement strand
TTCAGGAATGCTGTTTTTGCAAAATCCTTTGCTTGTGAAAGTAATTACATTACTTTTAGGCGGCAACAATGAGCCAATTTTTGTCGTAAATTAATAACCAAGGGGAAGTGAATATTCATAAGATCGGTTGCTGGTTTTCATGTGTATCCTTTTACATAATTTAGCAACAGCGTATAAAGCAATACAGGAAGTGCATCCAAACACTTCCTGCAAAATTTAAAAAAAGTTCTAGTTATAAAAATGACAGTCAGTTGCTCCATTTTGGCCAATAGTTCCAAGTATTTGAGAAACCAATGCTCCATTAGCTACAAAACATATTCCAGTAAAAACTGCTGTTGGCGTTGGATCGCATATCTGATTCGAAACAAATATTACTTCAGTTTGACCCTCTACGTTGTATAATTGTCCAGTTCCACCATTCGGTTTTGCATAGACTACCTGATAGCCCGTCGCATTTTGAAATTTGCAGCACAGTCCATCTGTAGGATGCTGATTCAAAACGTTTGTCACTACATCACCATCAATTTGTGAAGCTGCTAATAGACGTGCTGCCAATTGTTTTCTATATTCAGATAATTTCGAATTACCACATTGTATTTTACCAAAAAGACACACAATGGCTAACAAAAAAATTCCACGAATTGACATTGAAATTCCTTATAGGTTAAAATCAAAAAATTTTTAGTCGTTATCAATGATGAATATTGGTTTTCCACCATTTGCTGTATTTATTACAACTTTGCTAATTGCAGCGGCATTTAATAACTCACAAAGTCCAACATATGCTTTCCAATTAGCACATGTTGGCTGATTTTCGACAAGAGCTAGTGAGAGTTGCCCATTTATTTGAGGTAATTGTACAGTTCCTTCTGCAGGTATATGAATAACATGAGTTGCATTGTCAAATAAGCAGCAACAATCATAATATGAATTTGCATTTACAACTGTAACAGAACCAGACATTGATGCATATGACGTAATTACAGATAAGGAAAGTAAAAAGCGTTTAAAAGCAGACATGGCATCCTCAAGAAAAGTTTAATTTAACAATTATACGTACATGTAATTCAACCAGATTTTTTAATCCTACATGTTTTTTATAAAAACACACCAACAATTCTCATGGCCTTGACCCTGCTATCGATTTAGCGCGCGCACAAAAACATGAAACTAGACCTGTAAGATTCGTAAGACCGCAGTTATATTTACCAATTTAAATCCTTTTCATATCCTAGCGTGATAAGCAACTTTCCGGCAACCTTCTTAAATCGATTTTTTTGGGCTTCAGTAAAGTGCTCTCTCCAAGAACCAATCTTACCCTCTCTAAAGGTCCCTCCTTGACCAAAAGCGTTCTTACAAATGTGATTGACAATTGCGGGAGTAATCTTAAAGCCAATGTGGCTTGCAATATTTCTGATTTCACGCAACTGAGCCTGTCGAGTACCCCAACCTTGTCGACCGACAAGACTCTCAAACCTGACTGAATAATATTGTGGATGTTTCATCCACGGCAGAAATGCATTATATTGTTTCGCTACACCATCGATAAGCTGATTCATAACTTGTGGAAAATTCATTTTATCTTTCCACCTAGACCTGATAAAATGCCAGTAAGCATAGGAAACAACCTCATCTCTTGGATCACGATATATAAAAAAGCAACGAAACTTATTTCTTTCAAAAAAACTTGCTGCTGGAACAGAGTATTTAACATGAAAATAGGGGAATTCGTGAGTTCCCATTTTGGGCAATTTATTTCCCGTAACCATATCACCCATGGTATTATGTTTTTTTAAGCCTGTCATCAATTCAATGACAGACGTAAGCAAATGCGTGCCACATTTCGGTATTGAATTAACATATATTTTATTGTTTAGCACAATCTGATTAGCAAAAAGCCCAAAGGGAGTAATGCATGCAACAAATAACAAGATCTTTAGAAACCAATGGTAATTCATCGCATATTCCTAATAAAAGAATGACTTTTGCATCAAAAGGATATTAAGTTTAATCGCTTATAGTAAAGAGATTAAAAAAAAGATATTAAAACTTTGATTCAGACAGTTTAAATTATGAATTTAAGACATACTCAAAATAACTCTTCTTTCAAACGCATTATTTGTTATAGCCTTTATTGTCAAAAAGTGATCATTGTAGTGCCCAGGCAGAATCTAATGCTTCTATCGCTTTCATACAATGCCCATCAATAATATATCGAGCGGCTTGATAGGCAAATTGTGCACGTGCATTATTCAATTCATGTGATACCGTGTCATTTTCTGGCAATCGGTTATATTTTTTGTTGGTCTGACGCAAAATTTCATGAACTTCATCAAGCAAGATATGTTGAAGAATAGTACCATAGCAATAATTAATAGAGCGCAACTCTCCTTTAATACGCTTTAATTCTTGAGAAATGACAGGAGCTACTTTGTGCTGTTTCAATGTTATCGGATTTTTGTTTTTTGGAGATACCATTTTGCCTATCGCATCAGCTCTTCTTAACCGAAGATCATGATACAAATCATTACCCGCAGATTTCTCATCAATCGCTTGTAGTCGGCTCTGGTAAAGCTGAAGTAACAGAATATCATTTTCAAGGTTACGCCGCATTGCCATCTCTTTATCCGCTAAAGTATAATAACTAGCCTGCAACATCTTATGCATATGAATAGATTGTGCTCCTAATTTGTAGACTTTTTGATAAAGACTCTTTATTTTGTCATCAATTAAAACCGTTTCATAAGTGCCAACCTGAGACAATCGCAATAACTCAAGATGATTTTTCAATGCACCTGTTTCGTCATTGATCTTGTTAACTAAAGAAAGTATTTCTCTGTTGTTTCGTTCATAGGAATTTTTGGTATTTTTACAATGGCGAGCAAGATGATTGAGCGGCTTTTACTCAATTGCAGCATCATACTTGGCTGGCAGCGTCGCGTAGGTTTTTGCTAGAAACTTAGGATCAAATGAATTAATAAAGCCCTCTTTGGCACCAACGCCGACGGCTATAAGCTTATCTACAAGCTGAAAAGATTGATCTGCACCTTGGTCATCAATAGATGATATGGTGCGTTCGGCCAGTACCGAGGATGCAACAGCCATAAATAATAAATAACCAAATATAAAAATGCGTCGCATTATACCTCTGCAATAGTGATAATCTAGCATTTATTATGTCAAATTTTGAAACCAAATTCAATTTTTTTTTAAAAAGTATCAAATTGAACATATTGAAGCGAAAAAAATTTATCCTGAATTTCGTTATTCCGAATAATATTTTTCAGTTCCATTATAGGCAAAATAGCGATAAACACAGTAATCCTGACATATCGTATAGAGTATTTCAACATAGGGTCGGACATTCCGTAGCTTTTCAATTGAGCTAACATAGAAATTGCAATCATTTATCTCGACTTGTACAACTAGATCTTCTAAATAGATTGTAAATTCTATAATGCGCTCATTATTGGCAATATCTTCGCTATTAATTGGATTGATACTATATCCTGCGGACTTAACTTTTTGCACTAATAGATCTACTTCATTTTTTATTAAAACTTTGGTTTCTTGCTCTCGCATTAATGGATCCGAGTTCAAATCTAGCAAAAAATTTTGATACAAAGGATCGATAAACGCCTGAATTTGCCACTTCTCAAGCGGTATTGGATCTGCATATCCTGATAAAACATCTATATAGCCAAGACCATACGGTTTCGTAATCTCAAGAAATTTATTAAGATACCAACTGTAATCAACCAAAATCTCATCATCACGATAATGAACTTTTTTTGATTTAAATGACAACATAAGAGTAAACGTTTCATCAACAATTCTATCAAAAAACATTTCAAAACCCGCCCATTCATCATGCTCAAAAAAGCTACATGTTACATGCGCAGGTTCATTTTTGGCTAATTGACTAAGTATATAAGATGCAGTTTGATCTGGCGGCAGTAGCATTTGGGCATTAATATTTAATGCATTAAGGAGTAAGAATTATACTCTGAAGACGATAACTAATACTCATTTGTATGGCCTTGCTGACATTATTATCACCTAGAAGAATAGCATATTTCTTTATATTCCCCAAAAATTTAAGCCACGTTTTCCTTCGTTTTTCAAGCCAATTTTAAATGCCGACAGAGAAATCCAATGCTTCAATTGACTACACATTCAGGCCAAAGACGGGACCATTATTATATTTTTTAAATCGTTAAAATGAGCGTACATATTCCTTAAAACATCCTTCAGACTCAGCTTTGCATTGCCAGCTACGAGCATTTCACCAGTGTTTAAAACCCGTTCTACTGCTAAAAGAAGAATCGTGTGGGGAGCTTCCGTAACAGCTGTTTGTAGTTCCTGTTGAGAAATCTCTTCCTGTCGATCAAATCGCTCAAAAATCTGTCCTATTTTTTCATTTAAAGATAGTTTTTCAAGTTCCTGCAATGCTTGCTGTGCAACATTTTTTATCACATCATAAGAATTGTTTTTTGCGCCTGAAGAATTAGAAAGAATGTTAACAATATTTCTGACTCTCTCATTCCATCCCATAGATTGGTCATTGAGTTGAACCAATGAATCCAAATGGACTCTATCAGCAAATAGGGATGCCATGAATAAGGAAGCTTCAGTTAACTTACTTCGAGTTATGTCTTTCAACTGACACACTGATTGTGCGTATCCATTAAAAGCCCATGCATAATCGAGATGATCTAACGCATCACTAATAGTTCCTTCAACAATAAAATCTGCAGCTTGATAAGCGTAATGAGCAGCAGCATCATTGATGATATGCAATGAGGAATCATTTTTCAAACAATTACATGTCTTTTGCGTATGCCGTAGCACAGTATGGACCTCATTAACAAGAGCATGTTGAATCTGAGATCCGTAACAATAATTAACAAGGCTTTTGTCACCCTTAATACGCTTTAATTCATTATGAACTGCACTTGAAATGTGATGAGATTTTAAAGTAATTTCCCCTTTATTCTTGATCATCAGATCAATTGCTTTAATGCGCTTATCATAGACATCTCGGTGAAGAATATGATCATTCTTTGCCAGCAACTGTGCATATTCTTGGTACATCAAGAGCTTTTCAAGATCTTTATTAAGATTGCCACGCATTGCCATTTCTTTTTCTATCAAAACTTCACTTGAAGCTTTAAACATTCCTAATCGGCGCTCAGTTAATGCTATAATTTCATATAATTTGCTATAGAGAGCTTGTATGCTCCCATCAGTTTTAATCACTTCTTCTTTTGCGTTACCAGTTATTCTATGCCGATCAAGATGTTTGACTAACTCCGCCGTCTTATTATTGATATCAGCATGTACACCAAGAATCTTTTTACTCATTGCCTCATAAGACTCCTTGTTTGCTTTCGCAATTCGAGCAACATGATTAAGAGGATATTTTTCGACATTATTCTTATGACTATCAATGTAGTTTCTATTAACTCTTAACTTCCACTCAGTTGATGTCGACACAGGC
>JAGVJQ010000027.1 GCA_020051015.1 Gammaproteobacteria bacterium | reverse complement strand
ATTTTAGAAGGCACCAATGAAATCATGCGCGTGATTATGGCGCGTAGATTATTGGATGAAACTTTTGAATTATAAACCACAGTTAATGTAGCCCGTATTAAAGCGGAAAAAATAGTGGTTATTTGATATTAAAAAAACTTATAAAACGTTAATAATGGATGATACACAAATGCAAGCGTAATACGGGGTCGGGCTATGAAAGCTCACATGAGATGGAGAGAGCCCCTCTCCCCCAACCCCTCCCCCTCACAGCTTCATTGTTTGTGAAACGGCGATGATGCACGTTTAGCTGCGGAGGGAGGGGAGCGACAGCCATTATATTATTTACAACCAAGGGAAATGAACATGACAACGACATTTGAAACATTAAAAATAAGCACACCGGAAATTGGAATTTTACAAATAACATTGCATCGCCCTGATAAATTAAACGCATTAAATAGCACCTTATTAGGTGAATTAGCGCAAGTATTGTTGCAGGCAAAAACCGATGAAAAAGTAAAAGGTATTTTGTTAACTGGCGAAGGCAAAGCTTTTTGTGCGGGTGCTGATATCAATCGTTTAGCAGAAATCAATGCACAACAAGGTTTACAATTTGCTGAACAAGGTCAAAATGTTTTTCGTTTGTTAGAAACTTTAGGTAAGCCCTCTATTGCAGCGATCAATGGTTTTGCATTTGGGGGTGGTTGTGAATTAGCAATGTCTGCAACTATGCGCATTGCATCAACAGCGGCTAAATTTGGCCAGCCCGAAGTAAAATTAGGTGTGATTCCTGGGTATGGTGGTACGCAACGTTTAGCGCGTTTAGTTGGTAAAGGTCGTGCGTTAGATTTGTGTTTAACGGGCCGTTTTATTGATGCAGAAACAGCATTAAATTGGGGCTTGGTTACAGGGTTGACGGAACCAGAAAAATTATTATCAGAAGCAATAAATAGCTTAAAAACTGTGATGAGCATGGCACCAATTGCTATTCGAAGTGTAATGGAAGTAATCGACACCGGTTATGATTTAACGTTGGAAGATGCGTTGCATTTAGAAGCAGTTCATTTTGCGTTGACTTGTGCAACACAAGATAAACAAGAAGGTGTGTCGGCATTTTTAGCGAAACGTGCCGCAGAATTTAAAGGCGAATAACGGATTATTCATGCAACTAACTAATAAAACTGCTTTAATCACCGGTGCCGCGAGCGGCATCGGTCGTGCCATTGCCGAGCGATTTGCGGAAGCTGGCGCAAATATTATTATTGCTGATATCAATTTAGACAGCGCAGAGAAAACAGCAAAAACGATTGCTGAAACTACCAAACAAGAATGTATTGCGGTTACGATGGATGTTAGTCAACAAAATAGTGTTGCTAACGCTTTCGCAATTGCAAAAAAGCATTTTCCACAATTAGATATTGTGGTGAATAATGCCGGTGTGCAAATCATTTCCCCGCTGGCTGAATTTCCTTTAAAGGATTGGCAAAAATTAATAGATATTCATTTAAATGGTAGTTTTTATGTTTCACAATTGGCGCAACAATGGATGATGGAAAACGGTAATGGTGGACGTATTTTATTTATTGGTTCGGTACATTCATTTTTACCATCGATGAATAAATCAGCTTATATTGCGGCCAAACATGCACAACTTGGTTTAATGCGTGCTATAGCCAAAGAAGGTGCGCCTTATGGTATTGGTAGTAATTTAATTGCGCCTGGCTTCGTAAAAACCCCCTTAGTTGAAAAACAAATTCCTGAGCAAGCTGCAACACTAGGCGTGAGTGAAGAGCATGTGGTAAAACAAATTATGCTTGGTCAAACCGTTGATGGTGAATTTACTACGTTAAATGAAGTGGCTGAAACAACTTTGTTTTTTGCAGCTTTTCCAACTTTGGCGCTCACTGGTCAATCATTGCTAGTTAGCCATGGCTGGTTTATGGATTGAGCAAATATTTTTTCAATGATCTAACGTAGGGGCGTATTGCATACGCCCATCTTGCCAAATCACTTATCTAACGGAAGCATTAGTACATTGATATTGGGAAATATGGTGCAGAGTTAAAAATTTATGGTATTTGATAAATGGGCGTATGCAATACGCCCCTACGTTAGATCTACATTAATTGGTAGACTTGCTTTTACTATTGCTGACCAACTTGTACTAAATAACCATCTTGAAATTGCATCACGATTGGTTTGCTATATTGATTAACTTGATATGACCAATAAACAATATTGTGCGGTTGGACACTCACTTGCTGCGAGTTATTATTGACGGTTGTGGGTTGACCACATGCATTCGCAAGTTGATTCGCATTTGCTCCAACACCAACTGTACCACCAGGGCAATTCCATTGCTTAACTTGGCCTTGTTGTGATGAACTAATCGCCGTGACTTGATTGTTAATTACTTGAAAACTAACCGAAGGTCCTTGGTTGTTAATATTGGATTGTGAACCATAGATAGAATTATTATTGGTATTATTTAATATCCGTGGGGCATAAATCCAGGTTTGAATTTGTTGCTGCATGACATTTGACGTTTGTTGTTGTGAGGTGCTGGTTGGATTGCCACAAGTTGCTTGTACTTTTTGCATGGAATCGCCGGTATTGACATAACCATTACCGCCTTGAGTTGAGCAGTAAAAAGAAGCGGCTTGGGCAGTGGTTGCAATTAAAAGCGTAGATAAAGCAAGTAATTTTTTCATGAGTGTATTTCCTTATTTTTACTAAGTACCCTCTTACTACCATCCAGAGACTTTCACTTCGTGAAAGGATTTCTAAATAACGTCATTTTATGTAGGGTGGATTAGAGCCGCGAGGCGCGTAATCCACCATTGTCGGATGATTCAAATTATGCATATGAAAGATCATTTGATAGTGGATTACGCGCCTCGCGGCTCTAATCCACCCTACAATGACAGTTGGTACAATAGATATTCTATCCAGCAAAACTGAGTAATGCTGTTTTTAGCTTATTCATCGCATTTTTTTCAATCTGCCGCACGCGTTCTAACGAAATGCTATAACGTTCAGCTAACTCTTGTAACGTGGTTTTTTCTTCGTTTAACCAGCGGACAGTTAAAATATCGCGACTGCGATCGTCAAGATCGTCCAGTGCTGCTAATAAATGCTCTTTGCCTTGCGCGCTCCAATCATCATCAGATAATTGATGTAAGGGATCCGCGTGTTTATCTTCCAGATAATGAATCGGTGCAAATTCGCCAACACCTTCATCATCATGTTCATCGGATGAACCTTCAAGTGCTAAATCATAGTTATTTAGTCTTGCTTCCATATGCATCACATCTTGCGGCGTGACATTTAAATCTTTGGCAACCGTTTCAACCTCTTCACGAGTCATCCAACCTAGACGTTTTTTTGCATTACGTAAGTTAAAGAATAATTTACGTTGTGCCTTAGTGGTTGCAATCTTAACAATGCGCCAGTTGCGGATGATAAATTCGTGCATTTCAGCCTTGATCCAGTGCACCGCAAACGATACCAATCGAACGCCGACAGTTGGATCAAATCGTTTTACTGCTTTCATGAGGCCAACATTACCTTCTTGGATTAAATCCATAACGGATAAGCCATAGCCTAAATAGCCATTAGCAATACGAACAACATAACGAAGATGAGATAAAACTAATTTTTTAGCGGCTTCGACATCGCCTTCTTGTTGAAAGCGGCGAGCGAGATCAGATTCTTCCTCTGCAGATAAAAGAGGAATTTGATTAACGGCGTGGATGTAGGCTTCTGCACTACCAACCGGGACTAAGGCCATTTGCCGTAACTGCAATTCGTTTGCCATAAAGCAACCTCGATCAAAATTTGACTAGAGGGATTTTAGCACTTTTTGATCAAATATGCCACTATCCACTTCTGCTGGGCTATTCCCAAAGAACTTCATTTTATGTTTGTCCCAACAGGGCTGGGCTACTCAGAATGACAGTGCTTGAAAGTAAATTTCACTGGACTCCGAAGACACTATCTACGCATAATTATTGTACAGAAGGATTAACCTGACCAAAGGTATCTATATAGCCTGGAATATTATTGAGCAATGATGAAGGATTGCTGGAACCAACGCTACCTAAGGTCTTCAATGCAACCTGGAAGTAAACTTCATTATCAAATTGTGGTTTGTCATTATTATCCAAGTAATTAAACTCACGACCAACAATCGCTCGAAACGACCAGCAACAAGCATCATATTGGATGCCACCAAAATAGGTTTGTGGGTAGTTATGGCTGATATTGTAATTCCAGCGCGCGACGGCAGTCCAATTACGTGCCAAAGGCCATACGACAGAAAAATCGGTCTGATTTAAGTTATTCTTACTACTATTGTTAGGTACGACAGAACCATCAGGTGGTACGAAGGCATCCCCACCACGTAAAAAAGTGTAGCCTAAATTGAGGATGTGTCGATTATCTGTCCGATACTGAAACATGATATTGGCGTTATTGGTTTGGTCGTAGTTAGGATCCCACGCCAAATTGGACGTTACATTCCAATTTTTATTAATAAAATAATCTAATTCAGCCGCAACTGGCGAGATAACGGTGTTGGTAGGTACTTCATTATCCAAGGTAACCAAATCAAGCTGGTCATTATTAATGGTTACTTTGCGTTGTTCAAAGTAATAAATTTCACCCACACTGGCACGCAATTTCTCATCACCGGTTTGTTGATCAATAAAACGTGAGGTGACAGCAAGTGATACTTGGTTAGCATCACCAATGCGGTCTAAACCAGTAAAACGGTTGGTTTGAAATAATTGTGAAAAGCTAAATGGTTGTACACTCGTATCAAATAAGGGAATATCATTTTGATTTTCATATGGCACGTACAAATAAAACAAGCGTGGTTCAAGGGTTTGCTGATATTCATGGCCAAACCAGGAGGTGTTTTTATCAAAAAATAAGCCGCTATCAATATCTAAGATAGGTAAGACACGAGAGATATTGGTTGCTTCGCCAGGAACTTGATCCGTTAAATTATATTGCGTGGCAGATAATTGCAAATCAGGTTTAAAAAAGCCCCACACCCATGTTTCTGGGCGGCTCAGATCAGGGGTGATATTCAGACGAGTCCCTTCAGGTTGAGTGCCAGCAACCGGATCTTGTTCAATCGAAAAATCATCAAATTGGTTGTTAATATTAAATGAGAAGTCATCACCAAAGTTTGGATATTGGCCATTTAATACTAATTCAGGCAGTTCTTTATATTGATTAGCAACATAACTTTGGTTAATAGGATGTAATGTTTGATAACCTTCCATTTGACCCGTAAAGTGCCAATGCTCACTGTTAAAATACAAATCCCCTTGATTGATAAGTTGATTTTGTGTTGTTTGAGCGGGGTCATTATCAAAGTCTTCGAAATAATAATCATCACTAACATGATTAAGATATAAATAACTTGACCAGTTACTACTAAATTCTCGAGTATCTTGTAAGGAAACCAGATAGCGATTATCACTGTCATTTTCCAGCGTCCCCAAACCGGGTGAGTCAGCATATGACGGGTCTGTCACAGCTTGTTGCTGGAAACTGGCAAATTCCTGATCGTCCGGCAAGAAACTACCATGAATATTTCCGCTGCTACTGGATGTTAAGTATCGAAACTCACCGTTAAGTTGTAATCCGCGATCAGTCATGACATCAGGCGTAATGGTCGCATCATAATTGGGGGCAATATTCCAGTAAAATGGAATGCCAAACTCATAACCAGAGGTGGTTGAGTGACCAAAGGTAGGGTAAAGAAACCCGGTTTTGCGTCTACTATCAATCGGAAATGAAAAGAATGGGGTATAAAGTACAGGTACATTTCCAAGATAGAGGAATGCATTATACGCATCACCACGACCGGTATCATGGTTCAAGGTCATCTTATTGGCCGAGATATGCCAGATATTGGTCGGTGGTGGGCATGCCGAATAAGTTCCTTTGTATATTTTAATGATGCCGCTGGGTTCACGATTGACAGTTTTAGCGATACCCCAACTATTCGTATCAGTATTGGTTAACGGCGAACCAACAGGATTATCGACAGAACTAGTAAATACATTGCCATAGGTCATACGATAAATAACGTCACTTAACGTACCGCTTTTATCTAATAAATTAAAATGTCCTTGATTCGCGATGGCCAAACTGCCTGGCTCACGCAAGATTACTTTACCATAAGCGTCAATGGAATCAGGTTTTAACGTTTGCGGATCGCGATTGATATACGCGAGATCAGCGTCAATACTACGGTCAGGTTGGGTAACGGTGACGTGGCCAGATAAGCGCGAGGTATTGGTTTGTGATAATAATGACTGATCGGCAGAAATATTAAGTGGTGCGTTATTGACTGAACCTTGGTACGGGGCCGAATAATATAAATTAGGTTCAATGTAATAACCGTGACAAAGTAATTCTGATTGGGGTGCGTCTACCCAGCCTAATAGTTCAGCAATTTCACTGCGCGGCATTTTTTTAGGTGAAAATTTTGTCACATCAGCTGGGGCTTGACGCATGCCGTTTACTAATGGACGATTTTCAGCTTCAGGAATAGCCTCATCTAGATTATCTGTACTTGCGGATGATGGTGCTGGGTTGCCATTGCTAGACGGAACTAACGAAATAGAGGGTGTTGTATTATTGGTGGTTAAACTAGCGAGCGTAAGTTGTGCATTTTTTTGTGCAGATAACATATTTGTTGCGGAAGAGGCAGGTGCAACACATTGCGCAGCACTTGGCGTAGCCCCTGTAGCAGAGGCAACCAGCGGCACTAATAGCATGTTACCAATTGTAACAAGATATTTGTATTGTTTAATTCTTGACACCAAAAAGACATTCCTACAAAAAAACAGTGGGTATAGTATCTAACCAGCAACATTTTCGCTACAATATCTGAAAATTTTTCATTATTTATTCTGTGGTGTGGGCAGTTAATGACAGATATGCGATTACAACAGGCTTCAGCCTGGTTAAATAATTCATTACGGCTTCCGGTCAAAATGATTAAACCGTTGGCTGGCGATGCTAGTTTCCGCCGATATTTTAGGGTGCATTTACCTGATGTATGCTATGTATTGATGGATGCCCCACCTGAAAGAGAGGATTGCCATCCTTTTGCGGCTATTGATCGACAATTTGTAAAATCTGGTATTCATGCTCCTGCAATTATTGCGGAAGATTTTGCACAAGGCTTTCTACTGCTGGAAGATTTTGGCGATCAGTTATTTTTATCTGCTGTTAATCAAGAAAATGTGGATGAGTTATACCGTTTAGCGTTGCAAACCTTGACTAGGTTGCAACAAATAAAGTCCATCGCCAATTATAAATTACCGGTGTTTGATTCAGCGATGATGATGCGTGAGATGATGCTGTTTCAAGATTGGTTTATCCTGAATAAACTGGATTATCCATTACAAGCGCATGAAAAGACATTGTTAAAAGAAACCTTTGAATTTATCGCCGCGAAAATAGAAACATTTCAATATACCTGCGTACATCGTGATTATCACTCCCGCAATTTAATGATTTTAAAATCAAATGAACTGGGTATTCTCGATTTTCAGGATGCAGTATGGGGGCCTGTTACATATGATGCGATTTCTTTATTAAAAGATTGTTATATTTCATGGCCGCGTGATAAAGTAATTGACTTACTTGGATATTACCATCAAATGCTGGTGGCCACTGGTATTGTAAGCGATAAGACATTTAGTGATTTTACCGCTGAATTTGACTGGGTGGGGGTGCAACGGCACCTGAAAGTAGTTGGTATTTTTTCACGGTTAGCTATCCGTGATCATAAGCCAGGGTACTTAAAAGATATCCCGTTGGCAATGAGATATTTAACGGAAGCGTTAAATCAATTTGTCGAGTTAAATGATTTTAATACATGGTTACGGGAAGCAATCCTACCTGTATATCAGGATGTAATATTAGCAACCCATGTGCTTTAATATAGCAATGGAAAATGATACCCTGGAAATTAAAAAATGGAGCATGACCAAAACATGAAAGCGATGATTCTTGCAGCCGGCCGTGGCGTGAGAATGCGGCCACTGACCGATTCTATCCCTAAACCATTAGTTCGAATTCATGGGAAACCATTGATTCAATATCATGTTGAAGCATTAGCTAAAGCCGGTGTTACCGAGATAGTGATTAATGTTAGTCACATGGCTGGGCGCATAAAAGGGTATTTGGAGAATGGACATCGTTTTGGGGTCAATATTACTTATTCATTTGAAAAACAACCGTTAGAGATGGCGGGTGGAATTATTCAAGCATTACCTTTATTGGGTGATCAACCTTTTATCGTTGTTAGTGCTGATATTTGGTCTGAATTTGACTATGCCTCTTTGCCTAGTGAACCCAAAGGTATGGCTCATCTGGTATTAGTTGAAAATCCACCGGAGCACCCGGATGGTGATTTTGGCTTACATGACAATTTGGTAACTGACGCTGTAGGTAAGCGCTACACATTTGGTGGTATTGGCGTTTATCGTCCAGAAATATTTCATGGTCTAGAACAAGGGGTGATGACTATTGGCCCCGTTCTGCGAGAAGCTATACCTAAGAAATTAGTAACGGGCGAAATCTTTAATGGCCGTTGGCACAACGTAGGTAATTTACAGCAAGTCAAAACCTTAAATGCAAGTTATGCATAAGGGCGTATTGTATATTCATGTGTGTTGAGAATATACGCCCTTTCCAGCTGTCAAAGGATGACTATTTTGCAAACATCCACTTCTGGGCTTGAACAATTACTAAGTGAGGCAAAAGCGTTCGAAGAAAAACGCGATTATACCGCAGCCCAAACGAAATTTAATGAAATTCTAAAACAATTCCCCAATAACCCTACTGCTTATTATGAAGTTGGCACATTCTACAATCACATCGGACAATATGAGCGAGCAAAAAATATCCTTGCTAATGCGTTAAAACAACAACCAGATAATGCCAATGCGTGGTTGAGTCTGGGTGTTAGTCTGCAATCGTTAAAATCAGATAGCGAAAGTGAAAAATGTTATCGTCAAGCAATTGCATTAAATGCAAATTTAGCTGCAGCCTATTGTAACTTAGGGATCATCTATCGTAATAAAGGGTTGTTTCATGAGGCTATTCAATTTTATCAAAGAGCATTAGCCATTGATCCGAATCTTGCAATAGTATATTCAGCATTAAGCAATGCCTTATTGATGATTGGAGAGACCGAGCAAGCTATTACAATGCAGAAAAAAGCGATTGAATTATCGCCAGGACAGGCAAAAGCATATAATGGATTGGGTATGATTATGCAGTTGACGCAACATTTCGATGAAGCATTAATGTGGTACCAAAAAGCATTATCAATTGCTCCAACGTATTCAGAGGCACAATTTAATTTAGGTTTATATTACCTTCAACAAGGTGATTTTAAGCAAGGATTACCAAGATACGAAGCTCGATGGCAGCTTCTAACAGCAAATCCAATTCGTAGCCAATTTATTTACCCGCGATGGAATGGTGAAAGTTTACAAGGGAAAAGCTTGCTGATTTTTACAGAGCAGGGTTATGGTGACATTATTAATTTTTGTCGATATATCCCATTAATTAACAAAGCGAATGGAAAAATTTATTTGAATTGTCAGCTTGAGATGGTGTCATTAATGAAAACACTATCTTGCATAGATCGAATTATCCCACGTGGTGATGAAAATCCTGCCGTTGATTATTATATTCCACTGCAAAGCTTGCCACTAGTTTTTGAGACAACATTAGAAACAATTCCTGCTAATGTTCCTTATTTAACAACTGATCAAGAGAAAGTGGCTTATTGGCGTGATTTCTTTGAAGCACAACCCGCCAAACTAAAAGTTGGTATTTGTTGGCGTGGCCGACCCAATTTAGTCAATACTATTAATCGTACGTGCGGCCTTTATTATTTTGAGCCGTTATTTTCAATTCCAAACATCGCGTTTTTTAGCCTACAAAAAGAGTTATTGCCTGAAGAAGAAGGTAGGCTATCAAATATCATTTGTTTAGGTGACAAATTAAATGATTTTACTGATACTGCAGCAATCATTGAGCAACTAGATTTAGTCATTACCATTGATACTTCGATCGCACATTTGGCTGGAGCATTAAATAAACCAGTGTGGAATTTATTGCCATATACGCCCGATTGGCGTTGGTTTTTAAACCGTCGTGATTCACCTTGGTATCCCAGTATGCATTTATATCGACAGTCTGCACCGAATGATTGGAAAAGTATTTTTACTCAAGTCATGCAAGACTTAGGGACTATTTACAATTCGCTAGGCTGAGGCAGAAAATCGAGGTTTTGTGCCCAGCATAGTAGAATTGTAAATGGTCCCTTAATAAAAGTTGCCATGAAGACCACAAGGTAAATGAAATGGTAAGAAGATTTCAGCCAATTGATGCATGGTTTTAGCATCTAATATAATTAGCGATGAAAATTGCTTAATTTTATTAAATGTAATGAATAACACTATTCCATCATCTTCCGCTGCAATATTGGGTTTTCTCACAAAAATAGCTTCACCAACGTAATAATCAGGTTGACACCAATAGTGAGCTTTTCCAGTATTTACATTTATCTTTTGAATCGCATTTAGAAAGGATTTTTCACCATTCATCATTAGTGCAGTATAAGCAAAGTTATAAGCTAGCCCATTTCGTTGTAAATAATTAATGCGAGGAAATTCTACAATATCATTGGCAATAGTCATCATCTGACAACGTTTCGTTGGCACATCAATGATAAAACGACGCAAGGTTGGGTTATGGAATATAGGTTGTTCACTCAGTAAATTTTTTAAATAAAGTGTGTCATAAGGATTGCCATTTTCATGGCAGATTAAATCTAAAATAAGCTCATTATTTTTTTCATAAGCATTAACGCTATGTAAACACACAAAAGAATCCGTATCGACTTCTGTTACCTCGCCATTACGGCGATTAATAATGATAAAAGAAGAGCCTTTATTTTCTTGCCAGGATAGTGTTTTATTAAATGGCATTCCAAACATTAATTTAAATTTATCGCAAATTAAAGGTGATTTAAATAAGACAATATAATTATAGGTAAGACTGAAACTATGCATATAAAAAAGCTTATCTGAAGTGTAGGTTTTAATTAATATACGCTCATTGCTACCACGAGCAATTTTATAAATATGATATTTAATATTACTCCCAACCTCAGTCAAGATATTAATTATCTCACCCGCTGCTGCATCAAGATGAGGGTGTGCCAGTGACATTTGACCACGTAAATTGTCGGTAAATTTAAAATCGCCAAGCGTATTTAAGTCATCACGATCAAAGTTTAAAATACGACTAGTTTCTGTCATAGCAACTAATTGATTGTTAATTTTTGTCGTATTAACATTACAGTTGTCATATTGTTCTTTTGAAACAAGAAATTTCAAACTATGTAATAAGTTTCCAAGCCAAGAGGCTCTGGCATAAGTACCAAACTCGTCGAAATATAATTTTTTTTCAGCATTGCTTTTGACATATTGTTCAGAACATAAAAAACGATTTTGGAAATGTACTTTTCCAGCATTGAATGTGAATTTTTTTAACATTGAAAACCCATCAAACCAATGAGTAAAATGTGTTTTACCAACTTCAAATTGCGCGGGGCCAATACTAATAAAGCTTCCTTTTAGCCAATCAGGAACTTCACCGATAACGGTTAAATCATCTAAGGATGACTCTAAATATTGTGATGAAAATGCCTTGAGTAGATCAGATTGTTGAACTGGCATGTTTGCATCCTTGCATTAAATCCATTATTTGATCGAGTTAAAATTGAGCATTACTAATTTAACCCATAATAACTTATGCTAGCACATTTAGCCCTTCGCGTTGAATGACAATCTATAATTTAAGATAAATTAACTTTGTCGCTTTATTAAGTCTCGTTTGCAGTAATAATGAGGGTTTGAGCCTGGAGATTGATATAGTGTGAAGCGTAAAACGGCATCTTGACTGACAGTAGAGTAGTCAGATAAACAGCGAACTAATAAGCGATTGTTGATATCTTTAAAATTAAAATATTCAAGATCGTAATTAATTAAATCTTTTTGGATCTTATCCATCGGGATATTGGTGCCGCGCGGGGCAATAATTTCATTCATCGTAGGAAGAGGCGCTTGCCAAATCATGGGTTGATCGCGTAACTCATAACTAGCACCACCTTCAGTTTTGACCTCTTGATTGGTTTTATTGCTTGCTTGCAAACTTACGGTAAATGCATAGCTATTACTAAT
>JAGVJQ010000086.1 GCA_020051015.1 Gammaproteobacteria bacterium | reverse complement strand
TTCTTTTTTCAACGAGTGAAGACTATTTTTTATGACTTTGCATAAGCAAGTGGCTATTAAAATCGAAAACCTCAATAAGGTCTATACGCTTTATCATAATAAAGTTGACCAGTTGCGTGATTTGCTAGGGTTAAAGAGAAAACAGGCAATACAAGAGCATTATGCCTTAAAAAATATCAATTTAGATATTGGGCAGGGGCAACGTATCGCATTGGTTGGCCGAAATGGTGCGGGTAAATCAACCTTACTAAAAATGTTGACAGGAAATTTCAAACCCACTTCTGGTAAAATAACAATTAATGGAAAAGTGCAAGCTTTGATGAGTACCGGCATTGGCTTTCATTATGAGTTGACCGGCTACGAAAATATTAAAGCATCGCTAGCTTATAATGATTTAAGTACAAAAGAGATTAATGCAGCTATTGACGAAATTATTCATTTTGTTGAGTTAGGCGATTACCTTCATCAACCGGTTAAGACATATTCTCTGGGTATGCAATCTCGACTTTCTTTTGCAACAGCAACCGCTATTAAACCTGAAATATTAATTATTGATGAAGTTCTTGGCGCGGGTGATGCTTATTTTACAGCAAAATCGGTTGATAGAATGAAAAAGTTGACCAATAATGGATGTACGTTACTTTTAGTTTCGCATGCAACGAGTCAAGTTTTACAATTTTGTGAGGATGCAATTTGGTTAGAGAGTGGCGAAATTGTAAAGCAAGGTAGGGCACTTGAAGTTGTAAAAGCTTATGAGGCGTATAGTAAAAAATTAGAATTTGAGCATTTTAATAATCCTATGGCAACCACAAACTCTTCTGTTATTCAATCAACATGGTTACGTGAAAAACTATTGCATGAAGCATTATCAGCGCATTCTAAAAATGAGGATATTTCGCGATGGCCAAGTATGGACTCAAGGCTAAAAATTAATAATGTCTGCATCGTTGATGAAAACAATAATGCATTACCGGCGATAACCACAGGGGCACCAGTTCGCATTAATATTGATATTATTGCAAATGCAGCAGATAATTATGATTGCTATTTTGTTGTTTTATTGTTTACTGAGGATGGACGTTGGATCAGTCGACATTGCAGTGACAAATATCAATTTTCATTGCAAGAAGGACAAGTAGTAACAACTTCTTTATTTTATGACAATCTTTGTTTAGGTAATGGGAAGTTTATTTTTTCAGCAGCTATTTACAAGGTTTTAGATTTGGATGACCTTGATAATGCCTGTTACTATGATTTGCTTTCACGAAGTTTTGAATTTACCGTCATTGCGCCTTACAAGGATGATTTTTCGCTATTGCACTTACCTGCAAGATGGAAAATCCTCTCACCAACGCTGTGTAAGGAATCAACATGATTATTTGTCCAGATTGCACCGCAAGTTTAGAATTGACAACACAAAAATGTAGCAGCTGCACTTGGGAAGGCGAAAAAAAGGATAATATACTTTGTTACTTTTCATCGCGAGATAAGAAAAATAAAATGTTTGATCAGTATTTAAATAACTATGATCAAATAGGTGATGATGATTTGCGTCAAAGCATCCAAGCAAAAGAATATCTTGAGATACAAAATAAAAAATTATTTTCTTATCTTGGAGACATCCGAAAAAGAGCAGTATGTGAATTGGGCATAGGACAAGGGTGGCTGCTTAAAGAATTATTAAAAGCCTCGCCTGAGAAAGTTGTTGGTATTGATATTTGCTTATCGTATTTAAAAAATATCCATACTAAATTTAATGAGCCAACACTCAGTTTGTTGCTGGCTAACGCTGAATGCTTGCCATTTGCTGATCATTTTGATGTGCTTATTGCGGCTGATATATTAGAACATGTATTGAATGTTGGCGATTTCATGTATTGTGCGCATAGAGCTTTAAAAAAAGGTGGAAAATTAGTGTTAAAAGTTCCTTATTTGGAAAACATTAATTTGTATTCTAGGTATAAAGGTTGCCCCTATGATTTTGTTCATTTGCGTAATTTTTCGAAACAATCATTAAAAATCTTGGTGGAGCAAGCAGGGTTTATGATTCAAAAAATACATTTAGATGGTTTTTATTGGGATTCTAAACGAGCCTACCTAGAAAAATTGCCCTTTTTTAAAAATCTTATTGATAAATATTATATTTCAAATTTCAAAACAAGCAGTCATGTTACTGGCATATCTAATTTTATAGGTAAATTAATAATGCGACCATTAGAAATTACTGTTATTGCAGAGGTTAATAAGTGACTATTTTTAATAAAAAAATTGGAAAATTTTTATTTGTTTGTCATTATGCACCAGCAGGTTTATCTGCCATTGCAGATAATATCAATACAATTGCTGAAAATTTGCAGTTCCGTTGTGAAGTTCTTAATGTTGAAGTGGGGGAGTCTGGAAATTTATTTATACCATCTAAAATTAATTTAACGCATTATATAGGTATTATCATTCATCCAACAGTAACTTATAGCCCAACAAATCTAGATCATCTCGATGACTTATTGATAGTAAAAATCAGCCAGTTTAAAG
>JAGVJQ010000108.1 GCA_020051015.1 Gammaproteobacteria bacterium | reverse complement strand
GCATTTTCAACAATTGGTTAATTTACAGTATTCGACTATATTTTAATGCATATGACTAACCTGAACATGCTGGTCATTTTTCTATCAGAGGACATACGGAGAGTCTTGAAATGAAAATTACTATTGCTGATTATTTATTACGCCGATTAAAAGAATTTAATATTAAACACATTTTTGGTGTTCCTGGCGATTATAATCTTTTTTTGCTTGATTATATCGAGAATGATCCTGATATTGCATGGGTAGGCACATGTAATGAATTAAATGGGGCCTACGCCGCTGATGGTTATGCTCGTATGAATGGTATGTCCGCTATGGTTACAACCTTTGGTGTTGGTGAATTAAGCGCTATCAATGGCATTGCTGGTGCCTATGCAGAATTTGTACCCGTTGTGCATATTGTTGGAGCGCCTTCCACCTATTTGCAAAATCAACATGCATTAGTCCATCATAATTTTTTATCTGACAGTTATTCTTATTTCTCTAAAATTTATGAACAAGTTAGTTGTGCACAGGCTACTTTAACAGAAGAAAATGCAACAACTGAAATTGATCGTGTATTAACAACTTGTTGGAACCGAAAATTACCGGTTTATATCAACATTCCAGCAAACTTAGTTAGTGTTAAGGTTGATGCGCCACAGAAACCATTAACTCTAACTACACCAATAGTTGATAACAATAATTTAATACAAATGGCTGAGCACGTTACTCAATTGTTAAAAAAAGCCAAACAACCTGTCATTATTATTGATGCTTGTGTGACACGTTATCCCAATGTCAAAGCTGATTTATTAAAATTTATTGAAAAAACAGGCATTCCATTTGCATCCGCATTCATGGGGAAAAGTTATTTAAGCGAACAACATCCACAATTTATTGGTGTTTACACTGGTGTAAGCTCAAATGCAGATGTAAAAAATTATGTAGAAACCTCTGATTGCGCAATTCTATTTGGTGGTTTCCCCACTGATTTCAATACTGGAGGGTACACAACTAAAATTGACGCCAATCTCGCCATTGAAGCGCACAGCCACTATGTGCGCGTAGGACATGCTTTTTATCAACAATTACCTTTTGATGCAACGTTGAAAATACTACTGGATAAAGTAGCGGTTAAGTTTGATAAAAGTTATCAAGCACCACATAATATTCAGCAATATAAAGCTAATTCAGCTAATTTATCACAAAAACGTTTTTGGGAACGAATGGAAACATTTCTACAACCAAACGATATCGTCATTGGTGAAGTTGGTAGCAGTGCTATTGCTTTGGGTAATGTGCGTTTTCCTGATAATGCTACCTTTATCAGTCAAATGAGTTGGGCTTCAATTGGTTATACCGTAGGGGCAACATTAGGCACCTTATTAGCTAACCCTAAACGTCGTACGGTATTATTTGTTGGTGATGGTTCATTTCAATTAACAGCACAAGAGGTTTCAACGATGATTCGTCATCATTTAGCACCTGTTATCTTTTTAATAAATAATGATGGTTATACCGTTGAGCGCATTATTCATGGTGAGAATATGCACTACAATGATATTCAACCTTGGAAGTATGCACAATTACCGGCTGTTTTTGGCGATAATGTTTGGACTGTTAAAGTAACAAACGAAGTAGAGCTGGAACATGCATTAGCAGAAGCTGCAAAGCATACAGATAAACTTTGTTTTATTGAAGCCGTATTTCCACGTATGGATTTTATGGCAACCGATATGTTGAAAAAATCCGAACAACTTAATAAGCAAGCCGTGTAATATCAATTAAAGATAGAAATGTTGGGTGGGCTAAATATTGTTGCCCTCGCGGAGGTATCGCATAATAATATGCGCCCACTATTGGTGATGTTTGATGGTATGGATATATTAAGCCTCCCTCGTTAACGAAGGAGGCTTAATTTTGCATAGTTGTTACAGATGATTATTATCTTTTACTGTTTGTTTGCTCGCTTGAGTCAACTCAAATAATTCACGAATCGCCACCGCATACATAACAAAAGTAACATTATTGGTACTCTTTAATCCCAATAAAACTCGTTGCCAGCGTTCAAGCAATGAGTGATGCTCTTCAACCCAGTTTTGTAACGAGATTTCAGAATCCTTGCGATCAGGAGTTAATGTTAATATGGCCGTTGCTAACTCACGATGCTGTAAATCAATATCATCTCGTAACGCAGCTTTACCTAGTGCATCCCAATGACTTTCTTCATTTTGGTTAATGATATTAGCGCGTAACCAACCTAATTCAAGATGGGCACCTAATTTAAAGTATAAGGTTGCTGTTTGTTTAGGTTCAAATTGATTTTCAATACTTGCCGCAATAATATCCAGCGAAGCAAACATCGCAATAGTGATTGCAACATGACGCGCCAAATCTTCTGGCACACCAGCCTCAATATATTGTTGATAAAAGTGCACGTAATAATTTTTTGCTGCACCAGACAATAAATCAGGCATTTTATCGTATAGATCACTAACTTCATTTTTATACATTGCTACTACGCTAGCAATGTCGTGTAAATTAGTTCGATGATTACGTAAGAACCAACGTGTAGCACGACGTAATAATCGTGTCACACTTTGCATCATTTCATATTGCACATCGCTATTAACTTTATAATCAAGCTCTTCAATTTGATGCCATAATTCGTGTGCATTAAAAACATTGCTTGCAATGGCGTATGCTCGCACGATTGATGCAACTGAAGCACCTGTTTCTTCAACAATACGATTAACAAAAGTAATACCCATATAGTTAATGATAATATTACTAATTTGTGTCGCAATGAGTTCGCGACGAAGGCTATGATGCATCATCGCATCATGATAGCTACGATTAATTTCGCCTGGAAATGCAGTAATCATTACTTGTGCTAAATAATCATCTTCTGGCAGATCAGATTGCAAGATTTCATCTTTTAATTGCATTTTACTATAAGCAAGTAATACGGCAATTTCTGGCGCAGTCAATGATTGCCCCAAGCCCTTTCGCTCTTGAAGCTGTTTATCATCAGGTAAAAACTCAAGTCCGCGATCTAATTTACCCAGACTTTCCATATCCTGCATAAAACGCGTATATAAATCATACGTTTTAGAAGCTTGGCGTGTAGCGATACTTAATGCTTGTGTTTGCATGTAATTATCACGTAGCACTAAATTACCTACATCATCGGTCATTGCGACAAGTAGTTCATTGCGTTGTTTTAAGGTCATATCGCCACTGGCAACAATACCATTTAATAAAATCTTGATATTTACTTCGTGATCTGAGCAATCAACACCGGCAGAATTATCAATAAAATCAGTATAAATACGACCGCCTTTTACAGCAAATTCAACACGCCCTAATTGGGTAAATCCTAAATTACCACCTTCAACAACCACTTTACAATTTAAATCACGGCCATTTACACGAATGGCGTCATTGGTTTTATCACCAACATATTCATTAATTTCATGGCTTGCTTTCACAAAAGTGCCGATACCACCATTCCATAATAAATCGACATTACTTGTTAAAATGGCTTTAATTAATTCATTCGGCTCAATTTGATCTTTCTCAATGCCGAATGCAGATTTAATTTCTGGCGTTAAGGTTATTGATTTTAATGAACGTTTAAATACGCCGCCACCTTTGGAAATTAATTCCGGGTTGTAATCTTCCCAACTTGAACGTGGTAAGTTAAAAATGCGTTCGCGTTCTTTAAAACTTTCTATTGGGTTTGGATTGGGATCAATAAATATATGCATATGATTAAATGCGGCAAGTAATTTGATATGTTGCGATTGCAGCATTCCATTACCAAACACATCACCAGCTAAATCACCAATACCCACTACAGTAAAATCTTGCTCTTGAGTATTGATACCCATTTCACGGAAATGACGCTTCGTTGATTCCCATGCGCCACGTGCGGTAATCCCCATTTTTTTATGATCATAGCCGGTCGCGCCACCTGAAGCGAATGCATCATCTAGCCAAAAATTATATTCTGCAGCAATTTCATTTGCGAAATTAGAAAATGTTGCTGTTCCTTTATCTGCAGCGACGACGAGATAAGGATCGTTTTCATCATAACGTACAACTTCTAATGGTGGTACGACATCGCCAGCTACCAAATTATCAGTTATATCTAATAAACCGCGAATAAAAGTACGATAACAACTAATACCTTCTTGCATAATTTCTTCGCGTGAACCATTTACGGGTAGCAATTTAGGTATAAAACCACCTTTCGCTCCAGAAGGAACAATAACGGCATTTTTAACTTTTTGTGCTTTCATCAAGCCAAGAATTTCTGTACGAAAATCTTCGCGGCGGTCTGACCAACGCAATCCACCACGAGCAACTTTAGAACTACGTAAATGCACACCTTCCACTCGTGGGGAATAAACCCAAATTTCAAACAAAGGCTTAGGTAGTGGCATATCACTAATAACCAGCGGATTTAATTTGAATGATAGGTAAGGCTTGCTTTGGCCATCAATATCATGTTGGAAATAATTCGTACGCAATGTTGCTTTTATAATTTCTAAATAACGACGCAAAATGCGATCTTCATCAAGATTTGTGACTGTATCTAAGGCTTTTATGATTGCTTGTTCTGTTTCTTCCATTGCCATTTCACGGGTTCGATCACCAGCGTAATTTGGATCAAATCGCAACATGAATAAAGTAACCAACATCGAGCTGATATCAGCATGCTTAGCTAAGGTTTCTTCAATATAAGATTGGCTGAATGTAAATCCAACTTGTTTAAAATATTTAGCATAGGCACGCAAAATAGTAATTTCATGCCAAGTTAATTTCGCAGCTAATACTAAGCGGTTAAAACCATCATTTTCACTCAATCCATACCAGCAACTTGCAAAAGCATCTTGGAATAGTGGACGTACAGCTTCGAGATCTTCTAAAGTTCCTTGTCGCAAGACCATGCTAAATTCGCTAATCCATGCACATTTCCCTTCCGGCAAGCTAATTCGAAATGGTTCTTCACTCAATACACTTAAGCCCATATTTTCTAGCATTGGCAACGCTTCAGATAATGAAACTGGATTATTTTTTCGATATAGTTTAAATCTTAAAATATGTCCTTGCTCTTCCATCGATTGCGCTAAATTCATAGCAATTGCATCATCTGTACGTAATGATTCAATATGTTGAATATCATATACAGCTACACGCACATTGCAATTTTCACGATAACCCGCAGGAAAGGCTTTGACATAGTGAGCTAAATCTTTTAGTCGTTCTTCACCATAATATGTCAATAACTCATCCATTAAGTCTTCTTGCCAAGTACGAGCTACTTCAATTAATTTCTGTTCAATTGCTTTTACATCATAGACAACATTTTTTTTGGGTTTGACACGCACCATAAAATGAATACGTGCTAATACTGAATCAGTGACTGACGTGTTATAAGTGATTTCTTCGGCGCCAAGCTCATCCCATAAAACTTTTTGCATTCTTTCGCGTAAGTCGGTACTGAAGCTATCTTTAGGCACAAATACTAAACAAGATAAAAAACGACCATAGACGTCTTTACGAATAAAAAGACGAATTTCTCGTCGCTCTTGCATATATAAAATACCCATTGCTAAATGCAATAATTCAGGAACACTCGCTTGGAATAAATCATCACGTGGCAACGTTTCAAGAATATTTAATAATGCTTTCCCAGCATGTCCATAAGGTGATAATCGTGACTGCATCATTACTTCACGAACTTTTTCACGCAAAACGGGTATATTATAGGGACGGTTATGATACGCAATTGAGGTATATAACCCTACAATTCGACGTTCACCAACAACTTCACCTTTCTCATTGAAAAGCTTTATTCCGATAATATCGGTATTTGCCATGCGATGCACAGTAGAAACAATATTGGATTTTGCAATAATTAATAAGTGTGCGGATAATGCAATTTGTTGTGCTTCAGGCGTCATGCTTGAGAATGCGCGAGAGTGTTTACCCGTCGTTTCTCGTAATACACCTAAGCCTGTATTTGGTTCAGCCGCTAATACTTTTTCACCATTTTCTTCAACAATTTTATATTCGCGATAACCTAATATAATAAAATGATCGTTCAATAGCCATTGCAGAAAATCATTGGTTTCTTCTATTTCTTTAAGATCTAACGGTGGTGGGTTCTTTTGAATAGAAACAATAGTTTCTTGTACTTTGGCAATCATTTTTTGCCAATCTTCAACGGCTAATTCAACGTCTCGAATAATATGTTGGCAACTGTGATATAAGTCTTCGATAACATTAAGATCAGTTTGACGATCAATTTCCATGTACACGATAGCTTCGGGATGCGTTCCTGGTTGCGCCATACCCATTGGATAAATATCAACAGCACGATGTTCGGCATCACGTTGAATATTAATTCCGCCAGCATGGAAAATAATATGGCATGTAATGCCGCGACGATTGAGTTCAATTTGCAATGAATCAACTAAAAATGGCATGTCATCATGAGCTAATGCCAACACGGTATGAGAAGAATGCCAACCATACTGTTCGAATTCAGGATTAAAAACTTGTAATTTGGTTTCACCAGGCTGACGTTGATAAACAAGATTCCAGGCGGTTAACAATGCCCCAAACAAATCATTAATATCGCGCTTTTCCATTTCTTCTGTGTCGACAGAAGCAAAAAAATGGGGGATAAACTTCGCCAATAACGCTGCTTGCTCTATAGAAAGTTTTTTTTGGGCCAACTCAATTAATTTTCGCGTCAATTCTGCACGTTGTTGTTCATGGTTAAAGGACATTTTTATAACCTCGATCTGTGTAAATTAAATTATTATACTCATACTGAATCAAAATGCGGCCATTATATCACTGAATTTGATAAAGGCACCCTATCTAACTACATTATCTCGCAAATAAACTGGCTTGATTTCAGCTGCCGTTAAGACACGGCCCGCAGCAAATGCCGGTAAGGCTAGGGTAATAATATCAAAAGCCTCGACATTCAAAACATGGTGCGATTTAATCAAAGGTAATTCATCCGCATAATTTGCCCAGCCACTACCTGCGCCATGCCAATAAAGATTTAAATCATCTGGCAGAATAACTTGTTTAGCAGAGGAAACCTTATCTTCATCCATTGTTTGCATTAAATTATTATCATTTAATTGATAGCAACCCCAGTAAACCTCTCCCATGCGAGCATCCATAGCTGCAACAACATGTCGCCATTCAAATTTTCGATATGCACCTTGTGCTAATGCGGCTAATGTTGACACGGTAACAACAGGTATATCTAATGCATACGCTAAACCTTGAGCAGCACTAATGGCAACTCGCACGCCTGTAAATGCGCCAGGGCCATGAGTTAACGCTAAGCCATTTAAATCGCTGCGCGTAATTCCAGCATCAGTCAATAATGCGTCAACCATAGGTAATAAACGCTCCGCTTGCTTGCGCGGCTCAAGGCTGATTTTTTCAATGCATTGTTGTGATGTGTATAGTGCCACAGAGCAACTTTCGCCCGATGTATCAAATGCTAAAACATTCATTCTATTGCCTTTAAAAACTCTACTACTTTTGCTTCTTCTCTCGTTCGTGTCATTGGCGGCAAACTGGTTAAGAATGCCGCACCAAAGTCTCGTGTTACCAATCTTGGATCCGCAATCATTAATACGCCCTGATCCGTGATATCCCTAATTAATCGCCCAGCACCTTGTTTTAAGGTAATCACTGCTTCCGGTAGTTGATAGTCAGTAAAGGGTTCGCGGCCTTGCTGTTTTAATGCATTAATACGTGCTTCAAAAATAGGATCATCCGGTACTGAAAATGGTAACTTATCAATAATAACACATGATAATTGTTCACCGCGTACATCAACCCCTTCCCAGAAACTACTGGTACCTAGCAATACCGCATTTCCTAGACGGCAAAATTCTTTTAATAATTTTTCTTTGCCAGTCTGTCCCTGAACGAGTAATGGAAAATTAATTTGTGGTGCTAATAACTCAGCTGCTTGTTTTAAAGCAGCATGACTGGTAAATAATAAAAATGTCCTGCCTCGACAAGCCTCGATTAATGGAATCGCTGCGTTAACCACCGCGGCAGTATAACTGGAATTATTGGGATCAGGCATATAACGTGGAACATATAATAATGCTTGTTCTGCGTAATCAAATGTACTGGGTAATTGCAATGTACGAGCAGTATCAAGCCCAAGTTGATCGGTATAATGTTCAAATTCACCTTCAACGGATAAGGTCGCCGAGGTAAAAATCCAACTACGTTCACTTGCTTCAAGATGAGGACGAAATTCTTCTGCTACATTTTGCGGCGTATGATGTAACACAAAACTTTGTGAGTAGGTTTCATACCAATGAATCACGGAACGTTTGGTATTATCTGTCAGCAAAGTAAATAATAATTTAATTTCTGCAAACCGATTACAGCAATTTTCTAAGCCTTTACTACGAGCACTGGCCACTTTAATTAAAGGCTCTAATTCTTCTAATGCATTATGAACATCAGCAATCGCTTGTATCAATTCTTTATTATTTTGTAATCGATACCATGGACTACGCTGACCCGACTCACCCATGGCAATGCGCATATCACGCACGGTTTTCTCAAGCAATCTTGCTTGCTCGGTTAATACTTTCATATC
>JAGVJQ010000094.1 GCA_020051015.1 Gammaproteobacteria bacterium | reverse complement strand
CGGGGAACACCCTACAACCATAACGTTAATTGCGACTGGATTAATTATTATCGCGATTGGTTGGTTAACGGCGAATAAAATGAAATCGTAATTTATGTAGCCCGTATTAAAGCGGAAAAAATGAATGAATACTTGGTGAGCATTAATGTTGTAAGATGAATATCACTAGATGATTCACGAACAAAGCGTAATACGGGATCGTGCCAAGAACAACCACCGATCCCGTATTACGCTCTTACTGTGAATGCTCTTGTTGTTATCGTTTTTCTGATATTTTTAATATCAAATTTCCAATTATTTTTTCCGCTTTAATACGGGCTACATTTCTACATTTTTTAACCAGGAGCAAAAGCTACTGAACAATAGCGGTTAAAGTCATTATCGCCAACACAATGACCCAAACAACTAAACTACGAAATGCCAAATCTTGTACTGCCAATTCGTTAACTGGTTTAATATGTTTTAGTGCCGCGGCAGCAACTTCTTTAAAAAAGACTTCATTTTCTTCTGGCTTTTGACAAAAATGAACAATCCAAGCTTGAAATGCTGGAATAAAATCACCAGCCAAGGCAAAGCTTAATCCAAGTAATCGTGCTGGAATCCAATCTATCCAGTCATTAATACGTGTTAACCAAGTAAAATAACCATTCAAATCAGAATCAGCCATAATCGCATTTTCGCGCCAGATGGTTATTGCGCGATAAGTTAACGCACCTGTTGCGCCAAATAAACAAAACCAAAATATCACAGCAAACACATCACGATTAAATACGCTGAGTGTATGGCCTATATTTGTTTTACTGGTTGCTTTTTCTTTAACAGGAACAACCGTAGATTCAGCCGCAGTATCGATTGGCGCTTCAGCTTGTTTACACCATTTTTGGCATAAAATTTCATACAGGTTATGTGAACCAAGGCAGTATAACAAAACAACCGTGTTAAAAATCCAAGCTGGAATTGCATACCAAAAATGATGCAACCCAATTTGAATCAAGGCAGTCACAAAAATTACTGGTAAACCAATAACGAGTAAGCCAGGCCATGAGCCAATGATTGCTGCTGTTTTAACATGCCGTTGAATAAAAGAAGCATATTTTACTAGCCAGTTATGATTACGAACTTTTTGTAACCACCCCTGCCATCGTTCTAAGGCTAAACATATGATGATTGATATGAGTGTCATACCCCCCCCTTTTTAAGCAAATTCCTAAAAAAATTCCAATTAAATGCAGATCCCGGATCTGTTTTGCGTCCTGGCGATATATCACTATGCCCTACAATACGCTCTCTTGTAATCTTAGCATAATGCTGCTTAAGCGTAATACATAAATCTGCCAAAATTGTATATTGCTCCGGAGCGTAAGGAATGTCATCTGCCCCTTCAAGCTCAATGCCAATTGAGAAATCATTACAACGACTACGCCCATTAAATTCCGACTGACCGGCATGCCATGCTCGTTTATGTAATGGTACGAATTGAATAAGTGTTCCATCACGACGAATAAATAAATGTGCCGACACCTTCATATCAGCAATTTGTGCAAAATAAGGATGCGCCGTTGGATCAAGCTTATTTTGGAAAAAATTTATGACGGCGTCACCCTGAAATTGATTTGGCGGCAAACTAATACCATGAATCACAATCAAATCGATTTCCGTACCTTCTGCTCTTTCATCCTGATTAGGTGACTCAAAATAGGCAGCTGGTGTAATTAATCCTGTTATACAGTCCACTTGAAATTGCATATTAATCTCGTCGTAAATTATCTTTAAGTGCTAATGGTGTTGGATAGCGCATGACTACCCAATATGATGAAATCACAAATGACAACATGGTGGTTGCTTGAATCAGTGAAAAAGCATTATTTCCGATTAATTGGCTGCCTGCCGCCATTGAGGCTAATAATAATGAGAATTCACTCCCTTGTGCCAAGCGCACCCCCACTTCCCATGACACTTTATTGGATTCACCTGTCCATTTTAATAACCAATGAAATGTCCATGGCTTAATGAGGAAAATAGCGCCAGTCAATATTAATGCCGGAACAGCAATAACTTTTAAGGAATGAATATCAAATTCTGCGCCAACCGCAAAGAAAAACATCACCAAGAAAAAATCACGTAACGGTTTAAGGCTTTCGGCAATAAACCGAGCAATAGGGCTTGCCGCAATAGCAACCCCAGCAATGAAGGCGCCAATTTCAGCGGATAATTTAAATAATGTCGCTAGTACCGCCATTCCTAAACACCAGCCAATCGCCACCAAAAATAAGTACTCTTGTACTTGATCAAATTTCGCTAATAAAGGCCGCAAGATCCATCGTTCAATAACGAATGCCACCGCTAATAAAGCTGGCAATGCGATACAAAGTAAAAGCAAAGTAGTAAATGAAACCCCGCCTAGTTGTTCACCTTGTAATAGTAATAAACTAATAATTGCTACCAAATCTTGCATTAATAGAATACTAATCATCACCTCACCAGTATGCTGATGATGCAAAATAGTGGTAGGTAACAATTTTAACCCAATGATCGTACTTGAAAACATCATTGCCGCACCGACTACCCATGCCTCAGTCCAGTTAAAGCCCCATAAGCGACTTACCGTCACCCCCATGGCCATAAATACAACCGAACTAGCCGCTGCTACCCACGTTGTTTTGCGAAACATATGTAATAAATTTTGCGGCTCCAAATGTAAACCAAGCAAAAATAGCAAAAAGATAATACCAATCTCACCAGTTTGACTAATCGTTGAGGAGTCACTAAACCAGTTTAAGACTGATGGCCCTAAAATGACGCCCAGCAACATATAACCAACCAATAATGATTGGCGAGTCAATAAAGCCAATGTCGATAGGATGGCAGCGCCCGAGAAAATTAAAAACAACGCAAAAACAATATCTTGATTAGACATTCGTAAATCACCTAAGGCTTACTTAAGATTAGTTCAGTACAATACACGCATCGGTAAATTTAATCCGTAATATAAATAAAACAATACGTTCAGTAAATAAAGGTTAATGATAACATGACTATGACAAATATAGCGATTTTTGAAAACGAAGAACAACCCCAAGTCAATCGAAGCCATTCTGATACTTATAAAGTATTCCAGGTATTTGAGTTACCAGTTATTTCACAAATTAGTGATGTTGATGGGAATCTCACTATTTTACCAGAAACGTTCCTTCAGCTATGTCTTGAAAGCGTACAAAACCGTAATCAACGCAACCTAGAAACCCGACAACAACGTTCTGGCGATTATTTCACTAGCCTTAACCATGCTGAGCGATATCGTATCCCGTTAGCTATGCGTCGTTTTAACGGTGGCTTTTCTGAAGAACATTATGGCTTGATGAGTTTTATCGTCATGCGCGGTGAAAATGTAAAAAATAAAGTTTACAATCAACGAGTTTCATCTATTAACCAAGAATTATTAACCTTAGAACGTATTGCAGAAATTATTTATCCAACGGGCTATCAGTTGCAACATTCTATCAACTTGCAAGCTTTAGGTCGTGTTATTGAAGTACCAACGGAAGGCTTCAATGTGATCCGTGTTGATGAAAAATGGTTAACAAACTAGGGACTGTTTAAGTTTTCAATCAGGGGAATCTGTTAACAGCCAAGGTTTTAATAAAATCTTGGCTCCCGTAATCAAAATGATTGCAATAACAATCACGAGTAATGTCTCATCACGCCAAGGATCGATCACGATCCCAAGCGCCATACCTGCTGCTGGCGGGTGCTCTAAACTAAATAACACCATAAAAAACATCGTTAACGTCACTGCTAATGCACCTGTTATTTCATAAATAATGGCCAGGGTGAAGAAATGCGAAACATGCAGCAAATACTCACCAAGATAATAAAAGATAATACCAATTGCAATCCCAACAATATAACTTCCGATCATTCTTCTCGGCTCCGCCGCAGGACTTCTTGGCAAAGCAAAGGTTATAAAAATACTAGAGGCAAGAGAACTTGCGCCAATAGCTCCCAAAATAGCATTATTTGAAATCAATTGTAGCGTGATTAAAACCACTAACATGGCAATCAAAACCACAAAACATTTAAACAAATAGGTTTTTCTCGCATGCTTAAAATTGGGATTAATAATCAGCATATCATTTTACTCCATGCGCAGATCTTACGTAGGGGCGTATTGCATACGCCCTTCTATCAAACATTACAAAATTTTATATATAAAAACAATCTTTCAAACATCACCATACATATGGCTTAGCCAGATTGGTGATATAGCAAGATGGGCGTATGCAATACGCCCCTACGAAAGATCGCAGCATAGCATTTCCCTATCATAAAATTAAAATAATTTCTTCCTGTTTCACTTCTGTCACTCGCTCGCCATTCCATAAGTATTTTAAATGTTTAGTCGGTGATGGGATTGAAATGGCTGGCGGTCGAAATGCCGCAATACAATGATGATTGGCATGGCGCACACTATTGTAAACAATACCCCAAGCATTTTCTGTCTTTAACTGTGCACCAAATTGTTGAGAATTAATATAATTATTTGCATCATGCAGCACATTATATTTTTCACTACGAATATCATGCATCGGTTTCAAAATGCGTCCTTTATACACTCGCATGGCTAATTCCATTGGCGCTTCTTGGGTTGCTCGCATAAATCGCTCACGATGATAAACTGTTTCTCGGATTGCGGTTTCAAGGTGCTGTGCAGCATAGTACACACCATAACTGCCATTAGTAAAACGACTTGCTCTCCCAACATGAGTAAAAGCAGCCATGATGACTGAAGAACCTGTCCCTGCAATTCTATCTTTTGCCGATACTAAAGAGATATCACCAGCTTCTTGTCTTAATCTATCATTAGTGAGGCTTTCAACGTAAAAAGCGGCATCCATATCATCAGGATTAACCAAATCTTCAAAAAAATTGATTGGTGGGAAAGTAGAAGGAATAATACGATATTGTGCCTTCCAATCTAGCTCAATTTGTGACGGCGGTTCCATGGCATCCATTTTAAACATCCTGCTCTATGTTTTACCCTCGTTCAGCATCTAAATAACGCCTAACATCAGCTAAATCTACAACATTCCCGGCCAACATTTTATCCAATGCTGATTGTCCATTAAATGGATATGCATGATTAGGTTTTTTAATCCACGCATTGGCAGCTGCTTCATCGGGTAATAGGATGCGTAACGCTTTATAAATACCCATGATATAAGAAATGCGTTCTAAGATATCATGCGTCAAGCTACCGTTCTTATCTTTTAGCCATTTGAAAAAGGTTGAACGTGCAGGATCACCTAATAAGATTTGCTCTTCTTCACGAGTTAATTGCCATTTTTCTGCAATATTAAAAAACGCCGTCAATGCCGCGCGATTAATGGCATCTTCAGTTGGTTGTTGGTAATGACGAGTATTAACTTGCATAACAGTCTCCAGTTGGACTTAAATGAAAGTATAGTCCAACTGTAAACTTATTGCAAATATCCGATTATCTATTCGCCTAATGACATCAACGATGCATTACCACCCGCAGCAGTGGTATTAACAGTGACGGTGCGTTCGGTACACAAACGGAATAAATAATGTGGTCCACCTGCTTTAGGACCGGTCCCTGATAATCCTTCGCCACCGAATGGCTGTACGCCAACGACGGCACCGGTCATGCCACGATTAACATAGGTATTACCCACATGCGTATTGGTACGGATGTGGTTCATGGTTTCTTCAATACGCGTGTGAATACCTAACGTCAAACCATAACCGGTTTGATTAATTTCAGCGATGACTTTATCTAACTCACCCGCTTTAAAGCGAATGATATGTAAGAATGGACCAAATACTTCACGATCTAATAACGATAAAGAAGCGATTTCAAAAGCACATGGCGCAAAGAAGGTGCCGCGCTTTTCTACTGCCGTTTCAATCGGTGTCTGATAAATAAATTTACCTTTTTGCTCCATTTCTTCGGCGTGTTTTTCCAACATCGCCAAGGCCTCTTTATCAATCACAGGGCCGATATCTGTTTCTAACATTCCAGGGTCGCCGATTTCTAATTCAGCCATTGCCCCTTGCAGCATCGTAATCACTTTTTCAGCGATGTCATCTTGCAAAAATAAAACACGTAATGCAGAACAACGTTGTCCAGCACTGCCAAATGCCGATAAAATCACATCAGCAACAACTTGTTCTGGCAATGCCGATGAATCAACGATCATGGCATTTTGACCACCTGTTTCTGCAATAAATGGCACAATCGGGCCTTTCCTATTAGCTAACGATTGATTGATGATACGCGCGGTTTCGGTCGAACCAGTAAACATCACCCCACTAATTCGCATATCGGCAACTAAGGCAGCTCCTACTATCTCACCCTTACCTGGTAATAAATGTAAAACATCATGAGGAATACCCGCTTGATGTAATAATTGCACGGCATAACTTGCAATTAACGGCGTTTGCTCTGCTGGTTTGGCAATAACACAATTACCCGTCACTAATGCTGCAGTCACTTGTCCCATAAAAATCGCTAATGGAAAATTCCATGGGCTAATACACGCAATCACGCCACGACCATGTAATTCCAACCAATTAGCTTCACCCGTTGGCCCAGGCAGACGCATTGGCTCTGCAAAATGTTCTCGTGCTTGCGCAGCATAATAACGGCAAAAATCCACCGCTTCACGTATTTCTGCAATCGCATCATTCAACGTTTTACCTGCTTCGCGAACCGCTAACGCCATAAAAAAGCCACGCTGTTGTTCTAACAAATCAGCTGCTTTATCAAGGCAAGCTGCACGCTCAATAACCGAGGTTTTATCCCAACGTGCAGCAGCGGCTGCTGCACTGGTCAATGCTTTTTCTACATGATGGTGATTCGCCAAGGTCACCGTTCCTAATTCCCATCCTGTATCATTAGGATCAGTAATTGTTTGTGGCTCACCTTTTTCTAATTGCCCATCAATGATGACGCCACCTTGCCATTTTTGTTGCATAGCAGCGTTTAATTCTTGTTGTAAGGTGGTTAATGTGTCGTGATTTGTCATATCAAGTCCTTGCGAATTTTTACGTTCATTGCCATACAAATTAATTGGCAAAGGAATGCGTGGATGAGGTGTGATGCCTAAATCTTTCAATTTAGCGATTGGATCGGTAATTAAATTTTCAATCGGTTCTTTTTCATCGACAATGCGATTTACAAAAGATGTATTAGCACCATTTTCTAATAATCGACGTACTAAATAAGCAAGCAAGTCTTCATGCGTACCAACTGGTGCATAAATACGGCATGGAATGGGATGTTGTTTATCTTCGACGATTTCATCATAAAGTGTTTGCCCCATGCCATGTAAACACTGAAACTCAAATGGCAATGCTTTGCCATTCATCATTTCCATCACAGCCGCCACCGTATACGCATTATGGGTGGCAAATTGTGGAAAAAATAAATTACCATAACCAATAATTTTTTTCGCACACGCAAGATAGGATACATCAGTAGCAACTTTACGGGTGAATACAGGATAGCCGGCTAATCCTTTTTCTTGGGCATTTTTAATTTCTGCATCCCAATAAGCCCCTTTCACTAATCGCAGCATAATACGATGATTGGTTCTTTTAGCTAAGTCCGCCAGCCAATCAATGACCCAAAATGCTCGTTTTTGATAGGCCTGTAACGCCAAACCAAATCCATTCCAACCATTTAAACGAGAATCGCTGATAACGGCTTCAATAATATCTAATGATAAATCTAAACGTTCTGCTTCTTCTGCATCTACAGTGAAACCTAAATCATATTGTTTTGCCAAAACAGCTAAAGTAAGAATGCGTGGGACCAATATCGCCATGACTTCATTGTGTTTAGCTAATTCATAGCGTGGATATAAAGCCGATAGCTTAACCGAAATACCGGGCCCTTTTTCTGGCCCATGTTGTTGAGCCGCTTTACCAATAGCATGGATAGCACGCTCATACGCTTCAAAATAACGTTCTGCATCAAGCGCAGTACGTGCTGCTTCACCTAACATATCATAAGAATAACGATACCCGCGCGCTTCGCTGGCTCTAGCACGTCGCATCGCTTCAGTAATGGTTCGCCCCATCACAAATTGCTTACCCAGAATTTTCATGGCATAACCAACTGCTTTACGAATAAAGGGTTCACCACCACGAGCGGCTAATTTTTTTAATGCTGCAAATAAGTTTTTATCGCCTAACTCATCCCATCCATAAATAGTACCTGTCAGCATTAAACCCCAGGTAGCTGCATTTACAAACATAGAATGACTTTGACCGGCATGGGTCTGCCAATGAGCTGCCGTTAATTTATCTTTAATTAATTTGTCACGGGTGGCTTTGTCAGGAATGCGAAGTAAGGCTTCTGCCAAACACATTAAAGCAATCCCTTCATCGCTGGAAAGATTGTATTGATACATAAACGCATCAATACCGCCTGTACCAAGGCGTTTTGCTCGCACAGCTTCAACAAGTGCATATGCTTTTTGTTGAATACGTTTGATTTCATTACTAGGCAATTGTGCTTGTTCAACCAATACAGCTAAACAAGCCGCTTCATCTTTGCGGTAATATTCTGTTAATTTTGCCCGCAAGGGTGGCTGCGGTACCAGGGCTTCATTTAAAAGCATTCAATACACCCTCTCTTCATATTTTAAAAGGGTGGTATTATACCGCTGTCTTGGCCTATTGCATACGTCTTAAAACAATATTTGTACAATTATCTTTCTCTCAGCGCATTTTCACTCGCCTTAAAGATAGGATTGAGCAAGTAGTCTAAGACTGATTTTCGACCCGTTTTAATATCGACCATGGCCGTCATACCAGGAATAATCGGTAATGGCTTTTCATCAGTCCCCAAATGATTACTTGTTGTTCGAACTAATATTTTATAGTAGGTTTCTTTATCTTGCGGATTATCTTGGTCTTTAATGGTATCCGCGCTGATATATTCCACCGTTCCTTGTAGGCCACCATAAATAGAAAAATCATAGGCTGTAAATTTAACCATAGCTTGCTGGCCTGGGTGAATAAATGCAATATCAGATGGACGAACACGTGCTTCAATCAATAAGGTATCTTCTAATGGCACGATTTCCATAATATTCATGCCCGGTTGAATGACCCCACCAATTGTTGCAATATTAATTTTTTTGACCGTACCATAAACGGGTGAGCGAATCGTCGTACGCACCATACGATCTTTTAATCCAGCAAGCGCTTCTTGCAATGAAGCAAGTTGAGCCGTTTGTTCACTCAGTTGATCATGCGCTTTAGATTGAAAACCTTCTAATGCTTGTGAAATTTTACCTTGCAGATCATTCACCTCACGTTCCGTGCGCAATAATTCAATTTGTGAAATTAAACCTTCGGCAACCATGGGTTTGCTGATATTTAACTCTTGATTAGCTAAATTATAACTTTTGCGCAAGGTATCCAATGTCGCATTTAAATCTTCAACGTGTTGATTAAACAATAAGGTTTCATTTTTAACCAATTCAGGTTGTTCTTGAATTAATGCCTGTGGAAAAGTAATTGTTTTAGCGCCAGTTTCTTCCGCCATTAGCCGTGCAGTACTAGCCGTCAATGCCCAATATTTAGCCAATGCCTCCCGATATGCTGAAGCATAGCGCGTATCATCCAAACGCATCAAGATTTGATCTTTTTGAACAATATCCCCTTCCCTCACATAAATGGCAGCCACAATCCCGCCATCAAGATTTTGTATGACTTGTACCTGTGAAGATGGAATGACCTTACCAGCAGCAACGGTAATTTCATCTAAAATTGCGAATTTTGCCCAAATAAGAATAACTATGATAAAAGCACCAATACCATAAAGTAAGGCATTAGTGATAAAGGGTGACTCCGTGACCATCGCTTTGCGACTATCATCGACAAACTCAAGATCCTCTTGATCCAATTTGGGAGGCAATTTTGGTTTATTTTCTTCCGGCATAATTTACTCTTCATTCATTAGGGTCTGTTGACAATTCTACTATGCTGGGCATAAAGGCCCGATTTTTGGCGCTCCGCTGCTCACAGATGGCCAATGTCAACAGACCCTACAGTTTATTGATTTGCTTTAACATTTCTAAAACTTTAACTTTGGGTCCATCTGCTACAATTTTTCCATTCTGTAAGACAATTAAACGATCAACTAATTCCAATAATGAAATTTTATGTGTTACCAGAATAAATGTTTTATTCTGGATATAAGTCTTCATATTATTAATAAATAACAACTCTGAACTATTATCCATAGCGCTTGTTGGTTCATCAAATAATAAAATTTCAGGCGAGCCTAATAAGGCTCTTGCAATAGTAATCGATTGACATTGCCCACCTGATAACCCTTTACCATTTTCTCCAATTGGCATGTCATAACCCGCAGGATGGCGACCAATAAATCGATCAGCCCCGGATATTTTTGCACAATTTAAAATTTCAATATCATCTGCCCACGGTGCCTTCATGCCAATATTTTCACGTGCCGTACCAAAAAATACTTTTGGTTCTTGTGGCACATAACCGATATGACGACGTAAATTTGCTGGGTCTAATTGCGATATGTCAGTACCGTCAATCCGAATGGCGCCGGAAATAGGTTGATAAAAACCAATAATTAATTTTTGTAATGTAGATTTACCTGATCCCATACTACCAATCACACCAACATGCTCACCTGCTTTCACTTTAAAGCTAATGCCTTTAAACAAATCTAATTCTTGGCCTGGGTATCGAAAAACAACATCTTCTAATTCAATATCACCTTGAAAGGTAGGACGGTGTAAAAATTTTTGTTGTGCTGGTCTATCAGTTTCTGCCGCCATTAATTTATTTAATGCATCTAGTGAGAGCTTAGTTTGTTGGTAACGCGTTAATAAATTGGTTACTTGTGAAAAAGGTGCCATGACTCTGCCACACAACATTGTCGCGGCAATCAAGCCACCTAATGTCAAGGTCTTATCTTCAATCATATAAACACCGGCAATAACCGTGACAACGGTTACCAAATAGGTAACAAGCATATTACCATGGGCTGCTAACATGGAATAAAATCGTGAAACCATGCCAGCCCGCGCCGTCATCCCAACATATTTTTCCCAACGTCCCAACAATTGACCTTCCGCTGTCGTACTTTTAATGACTTCAAGATTATTCAGCGCTTCAATAATAATGGCATGTTTTTGTGAAGCCCCGATAAATGAACTTGCAACAGCTCTATTCATAGGCGGAACAGCAAGTAAGGCGATTAAGATCATGATTGGAATACCCATAATTGGTATCAAAACCAAGGCTCCGCTTACTAACCAAATTACAATTAAAAACACAAAAACAAACGGTAAATCAACGATACTAGCAACAGTACCCGAAGTGAAAAAATCTCTGATATTTTCAAAATCGCGGATGTGATTTGCTCGCACCCCCATTGATTCAGCTTGTGCTAATAATTTCGTTCCCAAAACTTGCTCAAACAGATTACTAGCAAGTACCATGTCAATTTTTTTACCCGCCAAATCAATAAAAAAACCACGTAATGTTCGCATGATGAAATCAAAACCAAACACTAATGCTGTTCCAAGCGCTAACACCCACAGTGTATCAATTGCAGCATTGGGTACGACGCGGTTATACACATTCATTACAAATAATGGGGAAGCTAATGCAAAAATATTGATAAAGAGTGAGGCAAAAATAATTTGCATATAATAACGCTTGAATCGCCAAATAGTGCCCCAAAACCAAGACTTATGTCTTACATTAAACATGCTACCTTCGGTCGCACGCTTTTCATAGTCATACATCGGCTGTAAGAAAATGGCTAATCCAGAATATTGCTTTTCTAGTTCTTCCAAAGGAATGGTTTGTGCGCCAATACCGGTTTCTGGCATAATCACCATTGCCGTGCCATCTTTACGCACCTCGGTTAATATACATGCTTGTTTATCTGCCAATAATAATATTGCTGGCATTAATATACTACTGATTTTCTTAATAGGTCGTTTAACCAGACGCCCTGCTAATCCGGCACGCTCAGCAGCACGAATAAACAACTCTGGCGTAAATCGATTATCAACTAACGGTAAACCCGCTTTTAAAGAATCCGCTGAATAAGGTCTCTGTTTTAATTGTGTCATGATGACTAAACATTCAAGTAAAGGATCAAAAAAACGATCCTCTAATTTAGTCGTAAAACCACTATCAACGGGTTCAGGTTTTTTTTCTTTTTCAGCTTCTGCATTCTCAGCTTGTGGCGGCTGCGTTGGCGCTACATTTTCTGCAGCTATTTGTGACTCTTCAGATGCAGATGTTGCCTTTTCTTGCTCTTGCTGTTCTGTTACAGGAGTAGTTTGCGATTCTGTTTCTTTTTCGCCAGGTTGTTGTTCTTGCTTAATTTGATCTTCTGGCTGTTGTTCACTTGTCATGACTCTAGTCCCATCGCGTTTGTATATAAATCCATCACAAATTCACTCTTATCTAGATTAGGATCTGTTTATAATTCTACTATGCTGGCAGGAAACCTCTATTTTCTGTGTTTCGCTACTCAAATACTTGAAGCAAATGAGCGTATGCAATATGCCCACACACAGCACTTGCTAGCTATTTTTTATTATTAAAGGATGTGCACCATGTAATTGCTTGGTTAAATCATTTTTTGCCAATTGGGCTGTTTTTTCAGTTGGATAATTACCATAAGACAAAGCAAACCAGTTTTTTCCCTTTACCATATGCTCATTAATAGAAGTATTATTTGCTGTTAAATGATATTTCTGGATATATCGCTCAATGTCACTTTTTTGCTGACTTGCAATCAGTTGTAAATGATAACTTGCTACTTTATTCGTTGGTGCAACTGATGGTGGATGCTCATTTTTCATCAGTAAAGTAGGCGCACCACTGCCAGATGAATTTTTTGCCGGAGGATTAGGGGCACTCGGCGTGTTTGTTGGCACTGGTTTTGGTACATTAATATCTGGCACTGCCGGTACCACTGAACTTGGTGTACTTGGCAGCGTATTTTTATTAATATTATTTTGTTGTCCCTTAAGTGAGGCAGGAACCTCCAACGACGGGATCGCAATAACATTACCAGAATTCACTTTGGGTGCAGTTGCATTTGCATTTTCCGCTGGATATGTCCAAGAAGCGCTAGCGCCATTTGCTGGTGTTGCTGCTGCGCCGCTATCTGGTGACGACGGAAGTGTAATCTTAATTTTTTTGATCGTACTCTTTGGATAACTAATAGTAGTTGGCTCTCGAGCAAAATCAGGATTTTTTACCGTACTCACTAATTCACCAATTGCTGCCAATAATTGATAGCGATCGATACGTTCTTGATACTGCGCCTGTACTAAAGCTGATTGTGCATCATAATATTCAGATTGCGAATTTAATAAATCAAATAACGTTCGCTGACCTAATTGGAATTGTTTGATATATGCTTGCCAGACGTTGTAACTTTGTGTGCTATGAACTTGTAATTCAGGAATTCGTCTAATTGATGTTTGCATGCCAACCCAGGCAAATGCAACTGTTTCCATAATATCGCGCTGTAATTTTTGTGAATCTTGTTCGGCCGAGATCACGCGATAACGTGCAGCTGAGACAGCAGCCTTATCACTACCACCACGGAACAGATTATAATTCATGCGCACTAAAGCTTGTCGGTCATTATTATAACCAGGCACACCATCCAATGAGTCGCTGTAGGATGCACTTAAATCTAAAGTAACCGTGGGAAAATAAGCTGATTTCGCAACCCCTACCGCTGCTACATTAGATGCAACTTGTGACTTGCTCGCTGCCAACGTTGGATTAAGCTGAACAGCTAATTGCTGCGCCTGTGATAACGTTAAAGGAATATTTTGTGGCTGTGGCGGCATTTCTAAATACGCACTTGGTGCTGAACCTATTACCTTGACGTAAGTAGCCTCATCATCTTCCAACTGGCCTTGTGTTTGTATGTAATTTGATTTTGCTAACGCTAAACGGCTTTCTGCTAAATCCAGATCAGACTTTTTCCCGGCACCTGCTTGGACGCGCCTAGCAATTTTTTGATACATATCTTCATGAGCCGTTACGTTTAATCGCGCGATCTTTAATAACTCGCGATCTTGCATAACAGTAAGATAAGCCAGTGCAGCATCGTAACCTAAGGCCTCTTGTGCCTCATAAACTTGATAGGTAGTCGTTTGAAAATCTGCTTTGGATTTAGCGACGCGATTTGATACGTTACCGCCGTCGAACAGAAGCTGTTGTAGCAAAAAATGGCTTTCTTGCCTTGTTAAAGTAATTGGACTGCTCAAAGTGGTTGAAGCGCGTGTAGCAGGATTATCAGATGTTTGTTTACCATAACCGGCAGTGACATCAAAGCTCGGATAATAAGCACCTTTTTGCTGTTGAATATCAGCACTAGCGGCATCTTGTAATGATTCGGTACTTAATACTTGTGGATGCGTTGCAATAGTTTGATCAACAGCTTGCTGTAAATTATCAGCTAACGCAGAACCCGCGCCTAAGCACGTTATTAATCCTACGGATAAAAGCTTTAATTTAGCCCATGGCTGCATATTCAATTTCAATCCCTTTTTCCCAAGTCCGGCTACGATTATGACTTAACTGGACTAATAAGACAATAATTTTAATTGAATTACTATTTAACAATCAAGGTTCTGCGCACAAAAAGAGCAAAATATTGCTTTTTTATTCGAGCGTGTGCTATGGTTATTAGAACAAGTGTTCGGTTTGGACAGATTGCAAGGAAAAATCATGGATGATCTACCCTCTACGCCATTAAAAAGAATGGCGGCTAATCCTGTTGAACTTACTGAGGATTTCAGTAACTTCGAATTATTTTATCAACCCATTGTTGAAATGACCAATTACCAAGTTCAAAGTGTTGAAGCATTGATTCGTTGGAATGATCCCAAAAAAGGTGCTGTACCACCAGAGCAATTTACACATTTAACTGAAAAGAACCACCAAATGAGCGGCCAATTAACTTATTGGACTATCTTGACTTGCTTAGCACAATTACAAAATTGGTTGCAGGCAAAGCGTCATCTAGCGATAAATATTAATATTGCTGAATTTGGTATTCAAGATGCTCAATTTACCAGCAAACTCGCTCACTTAGTTGCGCAGTGTCGCCTTGCACCTCGTCTTATCCACTTAGAAATTACCGAGCAAGCCATTGTGAATATGGGGGTAAATGCACATGCTTTTTTAACTGAATTAAAGACCTTAAATGCCACCCTGGTTTTGGATGAATTTCATTTTAACTCATTGAGTTTACAAGATTTAATGCAATTACCTTTCGATCAAATTAAAATTGGAAAACAAGTTATCGACGAAATTCCCAAGGATCCTTCAACTCGACGTTTAGTTAAAAGTATCATTGATATGGCGCATAATTTCGATAAACTAGTAGGGGCAATTGGTATTGAGTCAGCCGATACATGGCACTTTCTTAATCAGAATGGCTGCGACAATGGGCAAGGCTTTTTTCTCTGTAAACCATTACCAGTAAAAGAATTTAATAATTGG
>JAGVJQ010000037.1 GCA_020051015.1 Gammaproteobacteria bacterium | reverse complement strand
TCGTTAACGCCGCTGTCAATGACGTCTTGCCATGGTCAACGTGTCCAATCGTGCCTACGTTTAAGTGCGGTTTATTCCGCTCAAATTTCTCTTTTGCCATTAGGATAGCTCCCAAAAATTACATATTGTAAAACACCAGGCTTTGCCATGTGGCGCAAGCCAATCACACCATGACCTGAATATTATGTATTTCAGGCACACCTAAAAAGTTAGTTGGATCAAAGTAAGCAATGGAGCTCATAACCGGATTTGAACCGGTGACCTCTTCCTTACCAAGGAAGTGCTCTACCGACTGAGCTATATGAGCCTTCAAATAACAACGCTTACTCTAGCACCGAGTTAAGCGACGTATACTACCATTTTTTATGCATTAATCAAATAGTGTCTGTTTACATTTCTCGTGCTAAACACAAATTTTTATTGGTCAGCTTACAGCTCTTTTGATTAATATTTAAATTTGGAGCGGGTGATGGGAATCGAACCCACGCTATCAGCTTGGAAGGCTGAAGTTCTACCATTGAACTACACCCGCAAATTACTATATTACGATAGACGTATGTACATACGCCTTTACAAATAAACATGTTTAAAAAAACAATCTGATTTATATATGACAGGATATTTTTTTAAACGTGCTGTTTGTGAGTATAAGTGGTGGAGGGGGAAGGATTCGAACCTTCGAAGGCAGAGCCGTCAGATTTACAGTCTGATCCCTTTGACCGCTCGGGAACCCCTCCAACCGTAAGAGGCGCCATTTTCTACTAGATGATGAATAATGTCAACTAGGGAGATGAGAAAATTTATTGAGAAAATGAATGTAGATATTAATGGTATAACTATTTATTTTTTGTCTTGCATAATAAAGTTAATGGTAATTTGGTGTGAATACGTTTTATAAATTAGAAAATCACATCGAGGCGATTATCACAGATCTCGAAAAATATTGGCCGATGCTAAAACATTAAATGTATTGTTGCGCCACTTATAATGTGGCTATAAGTGGCGCAACAAGACAGTTTCGTTATTTGTTTATATTTTTCAAATAATTAAATTTGTCATTATCATCTAGTTGTATCGATTATGTCGATTTTCTAATCATCCTACCCCCAGGTTTCGCGCATAACGATGCTTTTTTCAATAACAAAAAAACACTAGCATAAATGCACTTCTCACCTATTGCATGCGCTCACACCGGGCTACATGAGATCTCATATAACCCGGTGTGAATACGTTTTTTGTCATTATTATCGAGGACCCTCATTTCGTTGCGCTTCTGATACAACGTTTTGAGACGCTTGCGATGGTAATGCTTGTGGCACAATATATTGTCCACCACTGCTCAACATATAAGGAGTAGGTTGCATTGGCATTGCGCCATACATACCATAATTACCTGGATTGCCAGTTAGCTGTGTCAAATGGGTGACATTTGGCATTTGTATTGGAAGCTTAGTCTGCGCTTCCATTAGCATAAGTCGAGCTGTATTTTCCGGCCCTAGAAACTGAGTTAAAATTGCTAACCTCCCTGCTAAAGCCTCATTTTCAGCCTTGGCTTGTATTTGCGTTGCTTCAGCACGAGCATTCGCTTCTGCAATAATGGCAGCAGCTTTTGCCCGCGCATTATCTACTTCAATGCTTTGTTTAGTCTCAGCTTCTTTTCTTTGTATTTCTAATTGTGCCGTTAAGTTTGATAATTTTACCCTGTTATCTGCTTCTGCTTGCGTTGTAGTTTCCATAGCTGCAGTCTCAGCCAGTGCCCTAGCTCTCGCTTGCTCCGTCTGATTTTCTACCTGCTTACCTTTTTGATGCATTAATTGCAGCTGTTGTTCAGCACTAGCCTTCACAATAGATTCAACAGTTTCCCTTGCTTTGGGATCTAGAATCTTAATTCCACTCTGTAAAGTAAGTCCTTGTGGTTCTTGTAATACAATGCCATATGTGTCTAATATTCCTTTTAGTGCACTAATACATTCCTGAGTAACATCACTACTCTCATGCGGACTCTTACTTGAACTTGCCCTATTACTAGATGCATTAACAGCCAAGCCCGTCATATCATTAGAATTATGATGCGACATCACTGTGTTCATCGCTGCTGTAGCAATTTCACGCACCATATGATCGATTATCTGCTCTAATGACATTTCACCTTTTAAACACGGTCCAATATTGAGTCTGGCAAAAAGTTTGTCAACATTCTGTACCGCATAACGTACATCAAAATCAATGGACACTGGTACATTGTTTTGTGTTGTGAAAGGTGCTGATATAGATTTCTTTGCTGCAGCTGCATCTGTGACTGGTCTTATTTCAGATGTTAACACCACATCTTTTGACAAACTGCCTATATAAACAAGATTAGAATCAGTACGTTCTATCGGCTTGTCCTCGCTATCCATCCATCGCAAAGCATTTCCCTCTGAAAAGAGATGAACCATATTGCCACGAGCAACCATTCGCAAATAAGGCTTTTTTACAATGACAGATTCTTGTAAATCCGCAAAATTAATATCATCTTGATATGCTTCAAACTTAGCAGGACTTATAATAATATGCCGCTGGCCAGTTTCCAATGGATGCAATTTACCGTCTTTATCCTTCATAAATCCTAATTTACCATCCGGAACCGTGACAACGTTAACACCACCTTCAAGATCTAAAATTTCATCCGTTAACTTCACACTCTTAACGTATTGAGGATTTAATCCAGTAATAACATGACGCCCAGCCGTTAGCCGTTGGAATTCACCGTTAACACGCACTATTGCTATCTCGCCAGCTTTCACATATGCAACCATGACTTGATTCTCAATGATAATATATGGATTTGCAGGTTCTGCCGGTTGACCAACTTTAACGGTGCCTATAAAACGATGATTAGCACCATATAATGGTGTTTTACCTTGACCAATTAGTACTAACTGACCATTATCGATAGAGACCCCTACCTCACCTACTGAAACTTGGTTACCTGCATTGAATACAGAGGCAACACCTGCCGCCGCCATTCCAGCAATATTACGTTCCATATCCATATGTGTAAGCTGTGGTTGGCCAGCTGCTACATCTTTTCCTGGTCGCCAAATCAGTGCATTATTAATGTCAGCCGCCGATCTTGCTAATCGCCACAATGGATGATTATTGTCCGGTCTTTTAATATCCGGAATAGCTTGCGTCCAATCTGCTATAGGTGCTGCTTGTACTCTTGCAACCGGCGCTGCTGATTCGGCTGCCTCTTCTCGTAATAAGGGTGTATTTTCGTCTTCACCATATGCCATGATAAGCCTCTCTTTGTTATTTATTAATGAGATTTTTTTACTTCTAATAACGTTATTGATAAACGTTATCGTTTTCATCCTAGTTACAATTCCGTTACAAGTCAATGATTATTGTTACCATTTAGCAACAATTTTTAATTTTTTGTTAACCTTTCATTTGATTTGAATAAAAAATTTGCAGTCCCCTTTAAATCTAATTATTATTGTTTGCTTATATTGCTAATACAGGATCACACATGCAACAAGACCACGCATCTATTTTAAACAGCTGGTTACAAGAAAAAGAATCCGCTTATCTTTATCGCGTGTTAGTAACACAATCCACGGAAGCCCCAAAACAAAAATTATTTAGTCAATTAGCTGAAGAAGCAGAAGAGCAAGCTGACATTTGGGCTAAGACATACCAAGCAAAAACCCAACAACCTGTGCCAGAATTTCACCCCCGTCGACGTGTACAAATCATTAAGCGTTTGATCATTTGGTTTGGGCCCGAACGCATTCGTACCATTTTATCAGCGACTAAAGTACGTGGAATGTCAATTTACAATCTCAGCGTCGGCCACACCATGCCAGAACATATTTCAGATGTGGGGCAACGTCACCAATCCTCCGGAGCTGGCAACAATATGCGTGCCGCCGTGTTTGGTATTAACGATGGCTTAGTATCAAATACCAGCTTAATTTTAGGGATGGCTGGCGGCGGCGCATCACACGACACCATTTTATTGGCGGGTATTGCTGGATTGTTAGCCGGTGCTTTCTCAATGGCAGCAGGTGAATTTATTTCTGTACGTTCACAACGCGAAATGCTGGAATATCAAATCGATCAAGAACGAAAAGAATTGGCGCTATATCCCGCTGAGGAAGCTGCTGAACTGTCATTAATTTATCAAGCCCGCGGTCTTAGTAAAGAAGATGCGGAAAATGCCGCTAATACTATCATTCAAAATCCTGAAAATGCATTAAATACCTTAGCGCGTGAAGAGTTGGGTTTAGATCCTGAGAAGTTAGTATCACCTTACGGTGCGGCTGGTTTTTCTTTTATTGCATTTATGTTGGGTGCTGGTGTACCACTATTACCCTTTATCATGGATATCAAAAGTAACACGATTATAGTGACCATTATTTTAAGTGCTATTGCCTTATTTATTATTGGAGCAGTGTTGAGTTTATTTACTGGACGTAATGCCATTAAAAATGGTTTTCGTATGCTTGCTATCGGCGCACTTGCTGGCATCTTAACATATGCCATTGGCTATGGCGTCGGTCAAGTATTTCAATAAAATTCAATCCCGCCGATCTACTATCATTAAGAATAGATCTACCACCACTAACTTTTAGTAAATAACAATCATCGATTATAAGGAAAATTGATTATGCCTGAATTAGTTGCACGTTGTTTATTATTTACACCAGGGAATCGCCCTGAGCGTTTTGTGAAAGCCAAAGAAGCAAATGCTGATGGAATAATCATTGATTTAGAAGATGCCATTGCCTTACCGGAAAAAGATAGCGCACGTGATATCATATTACATTATTTTGCTAATCACCAAAAAAATGCGGCTGATAAATTTATTCAAGCACTTAGAATAAACTCGATAAAAACCCATACTGGACTAAAAGATTTGTCGGCATTATGTGAAACAAACATACGTCCAGATATCATTGTATTACCTAAAGTTGAAAGTGCAGCCGAAATCGAGATCATTAATCAAGTGCTGGCGCCCAACACCATTCCAATTTTAGCATTGATTGAAACCGCTAAAGGTATGTATACCGCGCAAGATATTGCGCGTGCAGATAATCTGATCGGTTTAGTTTTTGGTGGTGCTGATTATGCCGCTGATCTCGGTGCCACAATGGATTGGGAGGCACTTTATGGTGCGCGCCTTGATATCGTAAAAGCTGCTGCACAAGCTGGCATTTCTGCCGTTGATGTACCTTATTTACATTTACATGATACCAATGATAGTGGTGTTATTGCTGAAACCAAACGCATTAAAGCATTGGGGTTTACTTGTAAGCTTGCAATACATCCAAAGCATATTAAGCCTATTATCAATGCACTCACACCCACCACAGAAGAAATTGAAAAAGCACAGCGCATAGTCACTACCTATGAACATGCCAATGGCAATGCTTGTGAAATTGATGGAAAAATGATTGATGTGCCGGTCTATCGTTCTGCTAAGCGCATTATTGCATTACAAGGAGTGTGAAAAATGGTGACATTTAAAAATTATGTAAAGATAGCTGATAATCATTATTGTGAACATTTCGGCTTGGATTTTGAGCAATTTGTTATTGGTCAAAAATTTCAACATCGTCCTGGCGTTACCATCAGTCAACAAGATAATGCTATGGAAGCATTAGATACAATTAACAACGCACAATTACACTATGATGCACATTATGCCGCGCAAACAGAATGGAGAAAGTGTCTTGGTGTAAGTACATTAACATTACAAAAAGTCATAGGCATGACATCTAAAACATTTGCACGTAAAAATCGCATAATAGAATTTATCGATATTGCTATGACACATCCCATTTTTGGTGGTGATACAATTTATGCTGAAAGTGAAATTATCAATATTGAACACGATACTCGTCACTCTACATTGGGCATAGTCACTGTTATCACAAATGGTATAAATCAACATAATGATATTGTTGCATCGATAAAATATAAAATACAAATTTACAAAGCCAACCAACATCCTGTTGAAATCGCCAATCATTTAACACGAGCTAATGTTAATGATGAAAAATTTTCCTCTCATCAAGAAATTGAACCTAATATTTTTCGTGAGCAAATTGGTTTATATTTTGAAGATTTAATTCCTGGTGAAATATACGATCATCGTCCTGCTAGAAGTTTTTCTGCTGAAGAAAATCGCTTGCACGCACTGCGCGCGCTAGAAATCAATCCTCAGTACAGCGACGAACATTATGCTGATATATTTACTGCAGGGAAAATACCAATTAATGAAGCCTTTTTAGTCGGCACTATCACTGCCTTAACGACTCGTACATTTGATCGGGTTGTAGCTAATCTTGGTTGGAGCAATATTCAATTATTAGCACCCGTTTATACTGGCGATACTATTTATGCTGCATCAACTATCTTGGACAAGCGTGAATCACACTCTCGCCCAACACAAGGTATCATGCATGTTGAGACACGTGCATTTAATCAACACAATCATTTAGTATGTAAATATGAACGTAATTTTTTAGTTTATAAAAAAGGATTAGGTCCTTATCAAGCTGCTGGATATTAATAATTAAGGATTAAACTATGAATAAAGCATTATATCAACAAAAATTAACCACTGCCGATCAAGCAGTAAAATTAATTAAACGTAAATGCAATATTGCTTTTGGGATGGCAGTTTGCCAACCTCCCGCTTTACTAAAAGCCATTGCTGAGCAAGCCAAGCAAGATGGGTTTGATGAGTTGCGAGTTTATTATTTGCACGCTGAAGAGCCCGCGAATAATACCATTTTAAACTATGATTTGATGCATATTATCAAGCCACACCCAGGCTTTCTTGGTGCCAAAGAACGACAATTAATTTTGCAAGGTGAAAAAGACCATCGTAAAGTTATTTTTTATGTTCCCAATTCATTTAGTCACTTACCACGTTATTTTCGTGAATCTATTGAGTTAGATACGTTTGTAGTGACCGTTAGCCCTATGGACAAAGCTGGTTATTTCACTTTAGGCACTAATAATGATTATTCATCAACTGCAGCCAAATATGCTAAAAATTTAATTGTTGAAGTAAATAAAAATATGCCTCGCGTATTTGGTAACTCGCTCATCCATGTATCACAAGTCACTGCTATTGTTGAAAATACTGTGCCATTAATTGAGTTAAAACCACGTAAGCCACTTTTAGAAGACCAAAGAATAGGACAAACCATTGCAAAACTTATTCCCGATGGAGCGACCATACAAATGGGGGTCGGTGGCGTACCCGATGCTGTTTGTAGTTATTTAATGCAACACAATGATCTTGGTATTCATTCTGAATTATTATCTCCAGGAATGGTTGAGTTAATTAAAAAAGGTGTCGTCACTGGCAATTGCAAAAAAATTAATACTGGTAAGCATGTCTTTACACTAGCCTTTGGTGATAAAACCATGTATGAATATATGAATGATAATCCAGCTATGGAAAGTTACCCCGTTGATTATGTTAATAACCCCTCCATCATTGCCCAAAATGATAATGTTATATCAGTAAATAGTGTGATTGAAATTGATTTATATGGTCAAGCGAATGCGGAGTTTTTAGCTGGTCATCAGTTTGGTGGGCCTGGTGGTCAAAATGATTTTGTTCGTGGCGCCTATTTATCAAAAGGCGGTAAATCAATTCTAGCTTTTGAGTCAACTACCAAGGGCGGTGAGGTTAGTAAAATAGTACCGAAATTAACAGGCATCGTGACTGATTTACGCATCGATACCCAATATGTTGCGACAGAATATGGTGTGATTGACTTAAAAGGATTGTCATCATCTGAGCGTGCAGAAAGTCTTATATCTATAGCACACCCAAGTTTTCGCGATGAGTTACGTGAAAATGCCAAAAAGTTACATTTATTTTAGTAATGCAGCTCTGACTGCAAAATTATAAATGATTTCCACAGGTTGGCTATCGGCGCGCTGACTGGCATCTTGACATACGCCGTTGCTCAAGGCATCAACCAAGGATTTAATTAAAGGATGGTTTATGAGTCACTCTCATAAACCCCTTCTACATCGACATAATACTTTCTTTTATCCGTCGCATCGATATAAACAGGAACCTTTTTTTGTTTGATAACTAGATTTTTTTTAAAGATAGGATCACTAAAAAATTTCACTGGTGGTTGATTAGACGAAAACTTATACTGACAAACTAAAATCATTCCTTGCACGCCATTTTGCATTTCTTT
>JAGVJQ010000149.1 GCA_020051015.1 Gammaproteobacteria bacterium | reverse complement strand
TCTAACAAACTACCGCCTTCTTTAGCGATGATGTGTCGCAAATGTTTCTCTGGTGCATCCAGAAAATATCGCGGTAACACCATTGCCAATATTCCATCTTCATTTAGCATCCGCATACATTTACCAACAAAATAGTGGTGGATACTGCAAGCTGCCAAATCCGGATTTAATTCATCTTTGAAATCAATTTGACCATAAGGTGGATTACCCATTACTAAATCAAATCGCTCAGCTGAATTAAACTCCTCAAAGCGCTGATGACAAACATTAACATTCGGATATAAGGTCTTTAACAACTTGCAACTTACGCTATCCATTTCAACAGCAGTAACAATTGCTTGTTGTTGCCAACTTTCAGGAATGGCTTTGATAAACACGCCATGTCCTGCACTTGGCTCTAATATCCGTTTCGGTAAAAATTGCATACTCTGCAATTTTTGATAGATAAAATTAACCAATCTCTCCGGCGTGTAATACGCTGTCTTGACAGTTTCTTTTATTGCCTTGATATCAGCATCACTTACCAAGCTTTTTAATTGCTTGTAAATAACAGGCTGATAGATTGCATCTCGTAGTCCACCCCAACCTGAGTATTGCTGTAATTTAGCAACATTGGGCAAGTCAGTGCGAAGCTCAGCTAAAGCTGCAATATTTGATGTAGCACGTGCAAGGTTGTACGTGAGTTGATTTTCCATGGTAGTCCCCTGAAGTATAAGAACAACTGGAGAAACCACTCCTCATCTGAGGAATAAATTCCCCAGCTGGGTTGAGTAATATAATTACGAATCACTTAGAATCATTGAGTATGATATGTTCTATACGTATTTACCCAACAACTAAACTCATCATCGTATTTAGAATAGTCTTGAAAATTATCGACATATCCTGCATCAATTTTAAATTGTCTTATTTCTTCATCGGTTAAGGCACATTGATTAATTTCAATGAAATGACAAAGTGAATTAAACCGAAGTTCGTCATAAATTTCATGATTCATACAACAAACAGCAGCAGCCTGTTGATTGATGGCTTCAAGTTTGACCTTAAGCCACTTTTGCTTGAGTTCGGATAACGAGTCAACATAGATAAAAGAGTATTGTTTAACTGTTTCTAACCGTTGAACATTTTCATCACGTAACGTTTGACATTGTTTGGTAAGCATCTTTATCTCCCGCTGACTTATGTCTAATTTACCTTGCAGATTTTTCCGTGATACGGTTAAATCTACAATGAATTTACGTAATGATGTTTTCTCATCCATCAATGTTCTTATCTCATCTGCATAACTGTCGCATATGGCACTCAATTGCTTTGTTCTGTTTGGTGTGTTGATATAGTCATCAATACAATTCATTATGTTTAAACTAAACACTCGAATTTTTTCACTGATGATAGTTAATAGACGCATCGTTTCGCTCCTTGATATGTAAAAATACCTATAGAGCGATAACTCCTGTTGGAGTAAATACATGCTCCACAGGGCTAATGAATGATATCCCAAACAGGATAATGGATAAAATACCTTACTAATCGTCTGGTTATTAACAGTTCAGGTATAATAATAACAAACAATAAGACCTATAATAGGTTTCATCGGAATTTCACCGATTCGTCAGTTATTTCGTTTGTTGATGATAAATAGCAGTTACAGAATTACAATGTAATCAGCTTTATAATGACTTTGAAAAAGTTTTCAGAGTAGTTAATATAAACATCAAATCTGCATGATCTTTGCTAAAGATTAATGATGTAGGAGCAATAGCATTATTGCACGCAGCAATTGGCTTGTAAACTATTTAATGAAAAAATTTGGCATATCTTCGTTAACTATTTCGTCAAATTTTTCATGTTTAATCCATTTATATTGAAACTTATAGCAATTTTTCGCATTCATTTCATTTGGAAAGGTTTCTAATATATCAACAATAAAGAAATAAAGCCATTTAAATGACTTCATCATAACATCAATATTAGGATAACTTATCTCATGATTTTTAATTTTTAATGGTGAGTTTTCTCTATGGATTAAATTTTTATTTCTGTATTTTAAAGCTTTTCTATGATAAATATCATATTTGTTTATATCCAATTTTATATTACTTAATAAGCTAATTTTTAACTTGCTTCTAAACGGTTTTGTTACTTTTAACTTTGTGAGACTTTCTTTTAAATCTTCAGTAGAAGATAACATTCTATAATGTGTTGGCTCTTTGTATGAGCCGAATAAATTACACCACTTAATAACAGTCAAATCATAATATGCATTACAAGTGTAAATAGTCCAATTATATCCAATCTTACGTTCGTCAACATTTTCAAAAAATTTATTATAGTGCGAATAGTAAATACCTTCTTTACATAAGTCGTACATTTGGCTAAGCAATCTATATTCAGTGTGTGATAAGTATACAATTTTATCTTGAGAGCGTATCATCATTTTTTCCAAAACAATTATATTTAAGCATATTTATTGATAGTATAGCTCAATAATATCCATCAATTCACCCCAAATAAACTCGAACTATGCTGAATCTTGAATGCCCCATCTCTTCAGATATTTTCATCCGTGCTTGATAATCAATATCACGCTGTATCAATGTCATATCATGTAATTGCAATCCACCATTAATAGGGCTATCCCAACCTTCGTTATTTGATAATTTAGCGGTTAATACTTTATACCGTTGCTGAGCATATGCATGCCTTAATCCATGCAAATTATGATACCCAGCAACCCGGACTTGTGCGACATAAGCATGCTCTTGCTGACGATAGTTCTTATCTTTAGGAATTAGCGAATGTCCTGTTGGTATTGTGTACTTTATTTGATTAAGCAAATCACGTTGTGCTTGAGTAGTAATCGGGATTGTGCGAGCGATACCCCCCTTTGTCCATGAAGCTTGTAACTCAATATCAGTGCCTTTATCCGCTTTGCTGGCAATAAACTTGATGCTCTCCTCTCGTCGTAAGCCAAAATGTTGTTGCAGCTGCACTGATAGTCGAATATAGGGATCGGTAAATCGATTTGCGTCAAAGTTATAAATAGCTTTGTTACGATCTGGTAGATAAGTTCGTTTTGATAGGCCTAATCGATCATTATCGGCTGGAATGATACTGGCCTTACCAATATTACGGCATACATAACGTAGCTGTGATAGTCGATTTTTAATCGTAGCTGGCTTTAATGATTGTGATTGCCATTGTTGAATCAAGGTGTGTATATGGCGTTCTCTTAAATGGTTGATATGAGATAATTGAATCCCTGTTCCATGTAATTGTGTCATTGCCAGCTTAATTCCTTTCTCATAATCATAGCGAGTTTTAAATGACAACTCCACGTCTCTATCAAAGAGTTTATGTATGCTATATAGAGCAGCTTTTAAAAAGCGTTTAGACATTTTAATATCGCCTTTATTTGTCGGTTTTCTTTATAGCCTGTTTCGCTTCTTAATTGTCTGAAAATATTCAGCAGATTATTATTGTTTTTCAATAAATGTTGATATCGGTTATAAATATATTGGTATCGATAATGCTCTTTATCAACAATGGCACGTTGTTTTAAGAGCGTTTTATATTGTTCAATACTAATTTTGCTATTAGTTATAGTAATACTTCTATCTAATAATAATTCTGTTACTAATTGTCTTTGCTCTTCGCACCAATAAGGTATAAATCGATTTTTATTATTGTA
>JAGVJQ010000048.1 GCA_020051015.1 Gammaproteobacteria bacterium | reverse complement strand
GACATGATTTTCGAGTACCGCAGCGCAGCATACATAGTAGTATTTGAGCAGCGGAACACAGAAAATCGAGGCTTTGTGCCCAGCATAGTAGAATTGTAAGTAGACCCTAACATTAACCAATTTCTTGGAGAATATTATGGCTTTAGGTGCAGCAGGCGGTGTAATGCCTGGAATGTTTTCAAACAGTTTTAAAAACGCTGAAAAGGAAAAAACTGTAATTACAATAGATACAAATGCAATACCGGATATACGGTCATTTCATAATGCAATATATGATTGGGCGATGGTGAAAATTAGTTTGCCATCCATAGCGGAAAAATATATGGCTATAACGCAATCAATGGCGCAAGCGCAAAAAAGGCATGAAAAGCAGCCAACACCAAATGGTGAGAAAATGGATTGGTCATCCTATGACAAAGAAATGCATCAAATTGCAAAGATGATTGATGATGCTTATCGCGATTCAGATGTTTCACCTGAATTTAAGGAAATCATAAAAACATATGGACCGGCAATTAAGGGATATGCGCAGCAGCATCCCACTGTGACGCATAAACCTTAAAGAACGCATATGTAGCTTATGTAGGGTGGGCTAAACATCGTGTCACGCGCAAAGAGAGTAAATTAGCATGATAATGAAGCGATGTGTGCCCACCATCATGGCACTTCAATGCACCAATGGTGGGCACATATTGTTATGCGATACCTCTTCGAGGGAACAATATTTAGCCCACCTTACATTTTCTTCGAATGACAGGGGCAACATTTATTTCGGCGTATTTTTCAGTAAAATTAAACCAGATAAAATTCCTAAGCCAATTAACACCAATCCCATAAATAAAGGACTATTATCAGGGATATAAGCGATAATGGTGGTTACTACGCTGATTAATGTCATTTGTAAGCTACTAAACATAGCACTGGTTTTCCCTGGTTGACCATGGGTATGTTGCATCGCACCAGCAATCGCATTAGGCCAAATAAAACCTTGTCCAAAGGTTGCCAACATAATCGGTAACATAATGGTGATAGCCAGACTGATGGGAAAATACAACGTCATCACCAACATAAATATACCGCTGAATAAGATAACTAAATTGCCGCCTAAAAAAATGGGTTGACTACCGATTTTTAAAACCAAACTACGGTTAGTAATGGCTGCAAAATAATAAGGAATAGCAATTAATGTTGACATCCAACCGAAGGTTACGGCGGAATAACCTAAGACATTTTGAATTAAAAATGGCGACATAGTGTTATACGTAATGACTACGGCATAAGCAAATAAACCACCCACTAAGAATTTCCATAATAATTTATCTTGAATAATCATGCGATAATCACGTAAAGTACCCATTAAAAACGAGTTAAAAGTACTATCGTTTTCTTTTTTGACTAAGGTCTCAGGTAGCCAATACCATGTTGCAACTAAAAGCAATAAACCAAAAATAGATAAAAAATAAAAATCGGCTTGCCAATTAAAATGATTTTGCAAAAAAGCGCCAATAATGGGTGAGAAGCCTAATCCAATGGCAAATCCCATAGATAAATACGAAGCAGCACTGGCTAGTTCTCGCATTTGAAATCGATCGCGCAAAATCGCACGACATAATGCAATGGTACAACCTGAGCCAATTCCCTGTATCAAGCGAGCCATTTGAAAGGTAAATAAAGTATGTGCTTGAGTGTTGAGTAAGCAGCCAGCACTAAAGATGGCCATCCCGATCAACATTAATGGCTTGCGGCCATAACGTTCAGATAACGGGCCATAAGCTAATTGTGATATACCATTGCCAAACAAAAAAACAGATAAGGTAGTTTTAACTGCATCAGGATTAATATGAAGTGAGCCAGCAATTAATGGGTAAGCGGGCAAGTATATCGTCATCGCTGCTTGGCAAAAGACCGTAAGCCACATCACAGTCCAGACAATCTTGTTATATTCTTTCATTAGCCTCTCATGTAGCAAAATTTATTATTTGTCCAAATATAAGTCATTAAGCTTAGTTAAACAAGCATGATGAAAAATTTTTATCCATAAGGTAGACTAATCTAACGCTATAATTGGAAATCAGAAAAGTATAATTTACGTCTGGAGAGGAAGAGTGATTCAAGGTGAAAAAATTAATTTAAGATTGGTGACAGAAAAAGATTTGTCCTCATTGTATACGGCATTAAGTAATTTATCTCATCGAGGGGAATATTTTCCACAAACATTTACTTCGGAAGCAAGTTTTCGTAAAAATTTTAATGAAACTGGTTTTTGGTCAGATGATTTTGGACGTTTTATTATAATGAATAAAAACGATAATATGGTTGGAAGTATCTATTATTTTAAGACGGTTATTTATTCAGATGCGTTGGAAATAGGTTATATGCTTTTCGGTGATGAATATAAAGGGAAAGGCTATATGACCGAAGCAATAAATATGTTGGTTAATTATCTTTTCTCAACAAAAACCTTAAATAGAATTCAAGCATGTATTTCCCCTGCACACATTGCTTCTAAGAAAACAGTATCAAAAGCAGGATTTCAATTTGACGGACTACGTCGACAGAAAATGTATTTACATGGCAAGCACATTGATTTAGAAGAGTATTGTATTCTTAGAGAAGATTTTGAAAAAATGAAGAGAAAATAACCATGAAAATTCAAACTTACCACATTGATACCTTTACTGAAAAATTATTTACCGGTAATTCTGCGATAGTTTGTGTCTTAGAAGAATGGTTGCCAGAGGTAACATTACAAACTATCGCCGCTGAAAATAATCAACCTGCGACAGCTTTTTTAGTAAAAGATAATGAAAAATATTACATTCGCTGGTTTTCACCCGAGTACGAAATTCCGCTTTGTGGTCATGGTACACTTGCTGCGGCATGGGTAGTATTTAATATTTTAGAGCCGATAAAAGGTCATGTAGAATTTGTAACAAAAAATGGTTTATTAACAGTAAGAAACATTAATGGCGCCGTGGTGATCGATTTTCCCATTCATCAATATGAAGAAATTGCTGCATCACCAATATTAATAGATGGTCTGGGTGTCACACCGACAAAAGTTTTTGCGTATAAAAAAGAACGTTTTTTTGCGTTGTTATCGAGCGAAGATGTCGTAAAAAACCTTAAGCCCGATATGTCGTTACTGAAAAAATTAGACTACCGTGGAGCCGTAGTCACAGCACCTGGCAGTGAATATGATTTTGTATCACGTGTATTTTATCCAAATAAAATCATGTTTGAAGATGCAGTAACAGGATCGGCCCATTGCTTATTAGTGCCATATTGGGCTGAAAAATTAAACAAAAAGTTATTACATGCCCACCAAGTTTCACCACGAGGTGGGGACTTGGTTTGCGAATTGCATGCTGACCACATTACCCTTAGCGGTAAAGCGGTCATGTATATGCAAGGATTTATCGTTATTTGAAATAAAAATTTAATTGGTAAAGCGCTTAATTTCATTTTTTGTAACAGTTGGCGAGGGCTTCTGACCGAGAGCAACAGATGACTGAAGTCTATACATTGAAGCCAAAACAGATGAATTTCCTTCTTCTGCAATTGAAGGATGTATCTTAAATGATGAGTCTGTGATAGTTGTAATGCTTGTTGAAGCCTCTTCGCCATTTTTTATCTCATTATAATTCTCCATGAAATCCTTATAAAGTTCGGGGTCTAGCGATGCAAGTAAGTCAATGGCTGTGATTTTTTTGTTATCTTCTTGATATGGATCTACGCCTTGTTCAACAAGCCATATTACCATATCATATTTTTTCTCAAAGTCTTTGTCATCTAATTCAGTAGATGTCATTGCTTTAAATAATGCATGCAACATATTGCCACCATCAGCCTTTTTCAAGGATAATATGTCAATTGAAAATACTCCTTTTAATTTCATTACTATCTCACGTTCAGCATTCAAAATAGCTGTAATAGTGACGGCATTAAGATCGATGTCATTTTTAGTGGCAAATTCTTTTGCTTCATTAAATTGATCATTGATTAATAAATTAATCAGTAAGTTTTGAGGCGGTTGTTTTCTTTGATTAAATATCGTGTTTTCTTCTCTTTGACGTTTTCTACCGGAGATTGCGGTAGAAGATGGTGATATCATATCTATTGCAAGTTTTCTTGCTTTCCATTGCTTTATAGAACGTGCGCTAGTTTGACGAACATTACTAAAGGTATTGTATACCGAAGCGCTATCGAGGAACACTTTTTTAAAAGCATCATCATTGATAATGGTGAAATTTCTCAAATTTAAGCTATAGGTTTGAGGATGAATTCCTAACGCCACTAAACATAGACATAACGGTAACATTTTATTTTTTGCAGCATAATGAAGATCTAAATCAGCTTCCTCATTAATTTTTACTTGAGCTGGAAGTCTAGCGTCAAGAGTGTCGACCAGATAATAAACAGTCCAAATTAAACCTTCTTTAATAGCATCACGATATAGTTGATGCAACGATGTTTTTTCGGTTTGTACATGAATATATCTCTCTTCAATGGTGGATTCTAATAAGTCTTCAAAAAAATGCTGTGAATTACTATTCAGTTGTTTTTTTTCTTTAGAAAGTTGAAGCTCAATAATAGCAGCGGATTCATTTGGAAACTGTTGCAAGAAAAATATGGCAGCAGCGATATGTTTTTCTTCTAAGGCCTCCGATATTAACTGGCTAAAATCTATTGGCTTTTGTCGCTTGTAGTTATATAAGCAATTTTTTATGCTTGTAATGCCATTTACGTTATCAAGTTTAGTTATTAATTCTGCATCGTTGGTGATAAAAAATATTTCAGCTAAAATAGTTGAAACTAAATCTGTTGAGTATGTGTAAGGAGATTCTTCAAGTGGTCGAGGAAGTGGAGACAGTGAGGAAACTGATGATGAACGAGTAGGTAGAGGTAATCTTCCTTTCAATTTTGATCGTTGGATTCTTTCCTCTTGAGATATTATAAAAGTAGTAATTTTAGGAAACGATTCGAGATTAATGATGCCTTGCTCTTTTGCCCGTATTAATCGAATAAAAAATCCAAAATCTTGAGAGGTTTTGGCTAACATAGATAGCTGACTTGACACATCTATATCAGATTTTGCCGATGACTCAATTTCTTTTAATTTTTCAATAATGTCAGTATCAATAATTTTATCGTATCCCATATTTGCCCCATAATATGATTAATTTTTTTGAGTGTATTTGCCGTAAAAAAAGGCAAGATATTATTTAGGGCAGACTATATCACTGAATAGTCTAACTGCATACTGTATACATAATTTTGAATTAATAAATTGTTCACGGCACAAAAAGTAAAGTTATACGATAAGTGTACTAAATAAATTAATATTAAGTGATTATTAAAAGTTAATTTTTTAAGTAAAAAATGATATAATTTTCCTTAATCATTATGGGTTAGCGAGGAGCCCTGCACGTGCCAGGAAAAAAAATAGTATTTATCGTACTTACTTTATACGGTGTTTTCACAACTGCTAATGCAGAGCCTGCTAAAAGCTTTGATTTTGATCATGCCACCATTACTTCAGTTCATGCTGCCATGTCTGCACATCAACTTACCTGCCAACAAGTGGTGAATTTTTATATTAGCCGCATCAAGCAATATGATTTAGATACCAGTCGTGGTGCGCCGTTAAATGCCATCGTCAATATTAGTCCCAATGTATATCAAGAAGCGCAAGCGTTAGATGATTATTCTCAGCAACATAATGGGCAATTCATTGGCCCATTGCATTGTATTCCGGTAATTGTGAAAGACAATGTTGATACTTATGATACGCCATCCTCATCAGGTTCATTAGCCTTGCTAGGCTCACAACCCACCAAAGATGCATTTATCGTAAAGAAATTACGTGAAGCGGGTGCAATTATTATTGGCAAAGGCGGTATGGATGAATTTGCTTCTGGTTTATATGGCAAAAGTAGTCGTAGTGGTCGCATTGGCAATGCGTATAATCCTAATAAAAATCCTGGTGGTTCAAGTGGTGGGCCAGCAGTAGCAGTCAGTGCAAACTTCGCCATGTTAGGAATTGGCAGTGATAATAGCGGCTCAGTTCGCGTTCCTGCTGTTTTTAATGGCATTGATGGTTTACGTCCAAGCATGGGGCTACTCAGTCAAAATGGCATTTTCCCGCGTGATAATCTGGAAGGAACCGCAGGACCTTTAGCGCGTAATATGAAAGATTTAGCGATTATGTTATCAGTCATTGCACAACCTGATCCAGATGATCCTAATACCTTACATATTCCACGGGTTTCGTCATATACTGACTTTTTCGATAAAAATGCGTTGCAAGGTAAACATATTGGATTGGTTACATCTATTTGTAAGAGGAAAACTCGCCACACTGATCCGACAACGGATGAGATACTGCAAACTGCATATCAACGATTAAAAACACAAGGTGCAATCATAGTACCGGTGCAATTACCGGATTTTAATTGCAAACGTGATGATGTCATGGCGGGCGAAATTGATGACGTAAATCATTATCTAAACTCATTCCCAACAGTACAAAAAAACTTTACTGATTTGTGTAATTCGGGCTATACCGAAAATTTATTTGGTAGCAAAAAAGCTTGCTTAAAACATATAGAAGATACTGCAGCAAAAGGTAGTCCGGCATATAAAGCTGTACAAGCTAGATTTGTTAAAAATCGTGACTATGTAACACAAGTGATGGAAACAAAACATCTAGATGCATTATTGGTACCGATTACCTCGAAGGGCGCAGTAACGTATGATGCTAATAATATAAATACATGGTTAGTACCGCTATCATCGAGTACTGGTATGCCCGCTTTGGCATTAGTTGCTGGTTTTACGCATGAAAAAATCCCTATGCCTGTTGGTTTTGAATTGGATGGCAAAATGTATGATGAAGCCAATTTGCTGGCTATGGGATATGCCTATGAGAAAGCTTCCCCGGTGCGATTGATTCCGCAGTTGGGCGCAGGAAATTTAAATGCGCCATTACTGTCGCTGGATATTCCGCAATTAAATAATTTATTTACCTTGGTCGGTTATACCATGTATACGCAAGTGATGGCTAAACATGGACCAGAAGCATTAACGCCAGCTAAAGCAAAAACCATTACAGAACAAGTAGTGAAGGAATATTTGCAAGAAACAGGGGAGTAATGACTTTTTTAGATGAGCATGTGATCCTCATTGACCATACTCAAATAATTGACTAATATATGTGCACAATTATTGTGTCAGAGGTCGTTCAATGTCTAATGTATTATCCAGGCCCCTCATTGCTAGTTTATCGGGCACCATTTTGCAATGGTATGATTTTTCATTATTTGCTTGTGTTGCGCCGATTTTAGCGAAAACATTCTTTCCCGAGCAAAACCACTTTTTGGCATTAATTAATGTGTTCGTCATTTTTGCGGTGGGTTATTTAGCAGCGCCGTTAGGTTCGCTGTTCTTTGGCCATATTGGCGATCGATTTGGTCGTAAATTTACGCTGAGTTTATCGATTTTGTTAATGACGATTCCCACTGCTTTAATTGCATTGATCCCGTCATATCGAGAAATCGGTATCTTGGCGCCAATCATGCTAGCTATTTGTCGATTGATACAGGGATTTGTCGCGAGTGCAGAATTTACTGGCGCGGCAATTTTTTTATTAGAACACACACCCGCTAATCGCCGTGCATGGGCAAGTGGATGGACAGGTACTGCATTAAATAGTGGATTAATCTTAGGAACCTTGATAAGTAGTATTGCCACCTTAAGCTTTATGCCAACGTGGGCATGGCGAATTCCATTTTTATTTGCGGCGCTAGGTGCTTTAGTGGTTTATTATTTGCGACAACGGGTGGCTGAATCACCAGAATTTGCAGCTGTAGAAAACGAACAACAATTAGTAGACTATCCATTATTAGAAAGTTTTAAGCATAATCGTCGTAGTTTATGGCATGTTTTGGGATTAGGTTGTGCTGGAGGCACCATTGTCGCCATTTGTTATTTTTATATGCCTACCTATATTAGCCAAGTTGGTGGATTATCACTATCGACAGGATTATGGATTGTATCTTTAGGGTTAACTGTTGATGCAATCATGGAACCTTTTGCGGGGAAAATAGCAGATAAGATTGGCCATACTAAACATATGATCATTGGCTCCATGATTGTTATCGCATGTATTTTGCCGTTGTTTTATGAACTATCAAGCGGCAATTTATGGCGCACCGCATTATTTATGGTATTAACTTCATCCATTGTTGGTTGTACTTTTGCACCAATCAATGCGGTTTTAATAGCATTATTTCCAGTGCAAAATCGGTTTAGTGGTGTGAGTGTAATTTATCATGTTGGCTGGTCGTTATTTGTAGCACCAGCACCGTTGTTATGCACTTATCTATCGCATCTGCATAATGGTCGATTTGCACCTGCGATTTATGTGATGCTAGGAGCATTGTTAGGGATTATTACGTTAAAGAGTATCGGTAATAAAAAAGCAGCACGAATCATAAAAGATTCGCCAACTTTGCTCCGTGAATAACGCGAACCCGGCTGTAGCTCCCCTCTCCCCGCAGCTAAACGTGCTTACTTGCTGCTGTATAAATATTGAAGCTGTGAGGGATGAGGGGTTGGGGGAGAGGGGT
>JAGVJQ010000022.1 GCA_020051015.1 Gammaproteobacteria bacterium | reverse complement strand
CTCTACGAAAAATCGCCTGCATCGATGAAAAATGCACACAAACACGCCGTAAAAAATTGGCAGGATTGCCAATTTCGACGGCTGAAAGCCGCCCCGAAGGGGTGAGCGGCATGGATGGCGCGAATCAATCTTCCCTGTAGGCTCGCATCGCCATCCATGGCTCAGACCGGTTTGCTTTGCTTTTTTCATCGATACAGGCAGTATTTGCTTGGGGCAGGTTTGTAAAAAGACAATTTATATATAGAGGTAGCCCTTATTAGTTGCGCAATGAATACTTAATACTCCATTTTTTATAACGATCAATTAATCATGAAAATTGTTCGTATTGCGCAACTAATGAGGGATCAACGCTCTGTGATAGCACGATCCCTCATTAAAGCATGTGTGCAAATGATTTAAACTCAGTAAAGCGTTATAGAATAAAGGTTTGTTATAATTCGGACATGCTTTAATAAGGGCTACGATGTTATAATACGATCCATAACTTGTAAGGATTTTTTATGAAAAATATTCTCTGTTTTGGTGATTCAATTACATTTGGTTTTGATCCTGACACATCAACTCGTTATCCATTTGAAAAGCGCTGGACTGGCGTATTACAAATAGTGCTAGGTGCGGAATATCGAATCATCGAAGAGGGGTTAGGCAGTCGGACGACGGCTACTGATGATCCTTGTTTGCCTTATCGTAATGGATCGGACGTACTTCCAATGTTATTAGAATCCCATGCTCCATTAGACTTAGTGGTTATTATGCTGGGAACGAATGATTTAAAACCCTACGTGCATGGCAGCGCTAGGCAAGCAGCCGTTGGCTGTTTAAAGCTCGCGCGACAAGTTATGGCTAGCCAAGGTAATTTAAAAATGGGGCCACCTAAAATATTATTGTTAGCGCCACCGGTATTTGGTAATTTAATCGGACTGATGGACACAATATTTGCAGAGACTAAAGAGGAATCAAAAAAATTCGCGCAACATTATCAAAATGTAGCTAATTTTCTCAAAATAAATTTTCTTGACACTAGTGCTCTCATTGTTTCGGGCTCAGATGGGATACATCTTGATGCAGAAAATAATACTCGTTTAGCAATGGCAGTGGCAGAGAAAATTAAAACTATTCTATAGTTTTTTCAAAAAAATTATTAGATTAAAATTATAAATATTTATATAATTCGCCACAATTAATAATAACCAAGGTAATCAAATGACTATTGCGGCATTAAATCAAGCCATTGAAAAGGGTGATTTTTTAAAATTTAAACAGTTATTAGCCCAATTATCTGAAGATGAGTTAAATATATTACGTGAAGGAAAATCGATAAGTAGTCCAATACCGAGTTTATCTCCAGTGATTAAAGCATCATATAGATTATTATCTTCCAGCAGATATCTATTCTATACGATACTATTTAATCAAGATGATTGGAATAAGCAACCTAGTGATACTCTATTTGAGCAGCTTGAAATATTACGAGAAATTCAATCGCTGGTACTTATCATCAATGCCATGATAGCGCAAGGTTGTGACTTTCGTCAGGAAGTAAGATTTTGGGGTTCAGCTATCAATAACATCGTCGTGGCATTAACGTCATTATGGGAATTGCCGTGTGGCGGCTCATCTTATGATGGTGATTTTTTAGTTCGTTTGGCATTAGCTAGTATAATTCGTGATGAGAATATTTTACTCTTGTATACCGATAAATTGATGAATCACATTAAAGCAGATGATTGGCAAGTAACGCACTTTCCTTTCAAAACAATGATCACCATTTTAACGGATCTCGCTGTAGGAAGCAGTATTCTATATCCTGGGAAAAAAGATAGTCCTGGCATGGCATTATACAAGTCTAAGCAAAGTGAAGATAAAAGTATATTGATTAAGCATCTGTCATTATATTTAGAACCTTTAGTTCGACTAGTAAATACCTTGTGTATTGCTGGAGTGATTAAACAAAACAATATCGTTAAATTAGAAGAAAGATATGGCATCACTGATTGGACAGCTCATGGCCTGACAGAAGCGTATTGTACTAATTTAGAAAATGAATTAAGAGTCTTTAGCGATGATGATCAAGCAACTACCTCATCCCAAGCAGCAGAACCTCAACTTGCAACAGACCATAATGATGATGCATTCGCAGCATGGTTGAATAGTAAAAGTGCGGAAAGAGATGATTTTAGTCGACAAGAAGTAATGATGAAATATCAACAACCAACATTAGAATCAGCACAATCTTCATCGTCCGCAGTTAGTGCTGAGGCCAAGCGCGTGAGTTATGCACCATAATGCGTAAAAATTTTAGTTTAAAATGGTATCTAAACGTAGCCCGTATTAAAGCGCGATATACGCACAAACATTTGAACAATAAAATCATCTAATAGAGTTATAGCTCAACGGGTATATGCGATAGTAGCGCGTAATACGGGGAAAGGAGTGATTAAACTACAAATCCCTATATTACGCTTTTATCTTGGATGCTTTTATTATATTGATAATAGCCATGATTGCCATATATCAATACTTTCTTCCCACATTAATACGGACGATTGATATGAGAAAAAGTATCACTAAGCCAGTTGATTATTTATCTAGGCAATACCTTGAGGTGACTCATGCATTTTTAATTGCATAATTTCGACTAATTGTCGTAATGTCTGTGCTTGCAATGCAGCATTCATCAAGATATTGCCGCCGCGATCATTTAAATGGTCGAGTAGTGCGGTTTGTAAACCTTCTTCGCACAATGCCACTAGATGATTAGAAATACCTCGTAAGTAGTCATGTTGTTTTGTTTTACTTAATGCCGGATTCAGAATAAAAGCACGTTCTTGCTCAGCATATGTTGTTGCATCGAGAGATTGTAATGGAAAAGCAACACAATATAATTCAAATAATTGTTGTGCACAATTATGTAGCGTTTTTAAAAAACATTGTGGTTGATTTGTTAATTGCGTACTGTATTCTTGCTGTAAAATATCAATGCAAACGACCACTGACATTAATAGACCTTCAGCTTCTTTGCGTAATTGCTCAGTTGTCAATTTCGGGTTAATAAAATAAATACCATCTTTATCATCGTACATGCTAATTACTCCAAATTACTATTAAAATTCTGGGGATTACTGTTGTATTAAAAAATCATGCGTATGAGTTGCCAGTAAACCTTTTCCTTTTCACCTATCCTAAACATGGG
>JAGVJQ010000132.1 GCA_020051015.1 Gammaproteobacteria bacterium | reverse complement strand
GCATCTTTTGTGATGACCGAACAAATTGAAGACACACAAGTGTCATCAGTTGGATCCGCAAGTTCAGTAACATATCAAAAGCAAAGCATTGATAGAGTCCGTCCAACATATGGTGTAGGTCTTAATTGGGATTTCACCAGATATTTGAGCTCAGATCTATCATGGGCACAGGTTAGTGGTGGTCATGGTGTGCCAACATCAGACTTAATGGCTATTGGGGTAAGTCTTCACTTGCCAAATAAACAAACTTAGAAAGAGGGATCAAGCATGTTAAAGAAACTCACATTAACGCTTGCTGTGGCAGGTTTAGCATTTTCAACTTCAGCATATGCGACTGCGAGTAATGGATTTTACTTAGGATTGCAATTAGGTGAATCAGACTCCGATTATAGTACCAGTAGTTCTGGGTTAAATGATTTTTATGGCTATTCCAGCTTACCAGGTACAAGTATCGATAGTAATGAATTTGCCGGTCGAGTTTATTTAGGTGATCAATTTAATAAATTCTTAGCGTTAGAATTGGGTTACAGTTATTTAGGTAATGTTGAATTTAATAATATTTTTGGTTTCTCAAATGCCGATGCAGAATTGCGCCAACAAGCCGGTGATTTGACATTGAAAGTCATGTTACCAGTGACTCAGCAATTTAATGTATTTGCCTTGGGTGGTGCGGCTTATGTTTTTGCCAAGCCCAATAATGTTAGTAGTACTGCAAGCACATTAGGCGTGCAAACCGGTAGTAGTGAAAGTGCATTTACTGCAACTTATGGTTTAGGTGCAGGTTATGACTTCAATGAACACTGGGGAGTTGATGCAACCTGGCGTCGATTTAATGCTAGCGGTGATATCGAAAATATCGATTTATTTACCTTAGGTGTAGCATTCCATTTTTAATGATTTTATTTGTAGGTGGGCGTAGCCCTCATTAAGTATGCAAGAGAAATAAAGAAAAGCGGGATATTGACGAGTAAATGAAGTTGAATGGTGATGTCTTGGCATGCGAGTGAGTGGTTGTTTATTGCTCTTTTTTAATCCGACAGCTCTGGCTAGGGGCCATACGCCTCTAGCCCACATATACCCATCACATCTTGAAGTACGATGGGTATAGAACGAATTAGATATAATCAACCACGCTATCGGGTAAGTTTATTTGTATCGTTTTTATAAACTCTGCTAATGTTCCATCAAAACAACCAGGCAAATTTGCTTGGCTACAAAATCGAGCAACAGTATTGGCTTCTTCTAAGATTGTCATATTGGCAATGACACCATGCAGCATGTTGGGTAAATAAAATTGTGATGGTTGTAATTTGAAGGGGCTAGCAAAATCAATTTCAAAGACAAATAAATCTACTTCTGTTTTTAATATTGGATCTAATGCTATTGATAATCCTTTACCTAAATTAAATAATTGACAAGCAAGAAGACGAAAAGATTTTTTTGTGGGTAGTATAAAATGTTGTACTGTTGCAGTAAGCATTTTACCAGTAACAATATCACGATTTTCTGCAGTTAAATAAAATAAAAAATCAACTTTTTCTTCGGTTTGTGAATGACGAAAATAAGGTAATGGATGTTGTAATTGCGCAAGATGCAAAACATCACCTGGTTGAATGAGCTGACATAATTCAGCAGACTTAAAACGAATTAAACGATAATTGCCAGGCAAATCGATATGCGCGATAACTAATAAATCAACTTGCATGGCATAACTCACTGATTAACTTTTCTCTTGCCCTGGAATAATAAATTCAGGATAGGCATTCATGCCACAAGTAATAATATCCATGCCTTTAAATTCATCAGCCGTTTTAATCCGCAAACCAACAGTAAATCGAATAATAGACCAGACAATTAAACTTGTAACAAATACCCATGCAATAATGCTAATTACGCCTAATGATTGCAAACCTAATTGCCACCAATTGTGAAAAGCGATAGGGCTACCTTTTAAGACGGGTAAGTAATCTAAAGTAAAACTGACAGAAAGAATACCCCACAAGCCACCAATGCCATGGACAGAAATCGCCCCAATGGGATCATCAATTCGTAATCGGTTACACAACATCAAAGAAAGAATCGTTAAAATACCAGCAATAACGCCAATCAATACGACTATATTGGAATTCGTTAATATTGGATTAGCAGAAATAGCAACAATACCAGCTAATGCACCATTAAATAAAAGAGTGACATCGATGGTTCCATAAATAATACGTGTTAAAAGCAAAATACTTAATAAACCTGAAGAACCAGCAATTAATGTATTTAATGTCACCAATGAAAGATTAGCCATCAATAATCCGGTTGGAGCATTTAGTAATGCTGTTCCAACATTTAAACCAACGGTACCAAACCAGATTTGCATAGCACCTAACATGGCTAATGGAATATTAGCGCCAGGTTGTGGAATCGTTTTTTGATTTTCATCATAACGACCTTGACGTGTTCCGAGGTAAATTAATGCAACTAAAGCAGCAACAGCACCGCTGATATGCAAAACGGCGGCACCACCAAAATCAATGAAACCAACATTATGTAAAAAACCATTACCCCATACCCAATAAGCGACGACAGGATAAATAATGGCAAGATAAAATAAACTAAAAAACATAAATGGCCAAAAGCGCAAACGTTCTGCCGTTGCACCGGTGATTATATATAATGGAATAGCAGCCATGAGTAACTCAAAAAGAGTACCAGCATGACGCAGTGATGGCATAACTGGGCGCGTGAATTCGCTACTAAAATTAGGAATATAGGCATTAATACCTTTGCTAAAAATTATATGTTGCGTTAATGGGATGAAGATCATAATCGTGATAGCAAGCAAAACAACATTTTTAGCTAAAATATCGTTAGTGTTACGTGTTCTAACTAATCCAGCAGTAAAGCAGGTAAGACCAACTACTTTCCAAAATATAAGTAATGCACTGAGCAACAAAATTAATGTATCAAAACCGATTACCATAGCTATATTCCCTATTGGCTTGTCGCACGTCAAAGAAAGAATGGTCAATAGACCCTTACCCTAGTTTAAGGAAGAACGTCATGCAAAGCAAAGTGCAGCCAAATTATTTTTTAACATAAAAAAACAATTCTTTCTTGATTTTTTTGTTGGGTACGATAGAATCATAACAATATGAGTAATATACTTAACATATTAAATGGAGAAAAATTATGTTGGATCCCAAAAAATGTCATCAAGCAATTGATGATCTGGCTAAAAAGCTAACTGATGCGTTACCTGATAGTGTGAAGCACGCAAAGAAAGATATGCAAAAAACATTTCAATCTATTTTACAAAGTGCATTTGCTAAATTGGATTTAGTGACCCGTGAAGAATTTGATGTGCAAGCTGCGGTGTTAGCTAAAACACGCAGTAAGCTTGATATCTTGGAGCGCGCGGTAGCAGAATTAGAAGCACGCTCAGGTGTTACCAAACCGGCACAGGATCAACGGGAAAACGATTAATGACAACACTGGCGGTGGTATATAGCCGCGCCATGATGGGAATAAACGCACCGTTAGTAACTGTTGAAGCGCATCTATCATTTGGTATGCCCGGGTTTTCAATAGTTGGCTTACCAGAAACCGTAGTGCGTGAAAGTCGTGATCGTGTGCGTAGTGCCTTGATGAATTCCAATTTCACTTTTCCAGATAAGCGGATTACTGTTAATCTTGGCCCGGCTGATTTACCCAAAGAAGGCAGTCGTTTTGACTTGCCTATTGCATTAAGCATTCTTGCCGCATCAGGTCAAATTCCCATGAGTTGTTTAACAGAATATGAGTTTACCGGCGAATTAGCGCTGTCCGGTGAATTACGGTCAGTACAAGGTGTCTTACCTTTTGCTATTAAAACACGGCAAGCAGGACGGCAATTATTATTGCCGGAAGCTAATGCCGAAGAGGCAGTATTAGCCGGTGAAGTTACCGTTTTTCCAGCAAAGCATTTATTAGATGTTTGTGCACATTTGCGTGGATTACAAATTATTACGCCACAAACAGCACATGCCGATCTTGATAAAGAAATTCATCCTCAGCTTGATCTAGCTGATGTACATGGACAACCTCATGCTAAGCGAGCGTTAGAAATTGCAGCTGCTGGTGGTCATAGCCTATTAATGGCCGGGCCGCCTGGTACAGGTAAAACAATGTTGGCAAGTCGTCTATCTACCATTTTACCGGATCTTTCAGAAGATGAAGCGCTAGAAGTTGCTGCCATTCGTTCGATTACGCGTCGGCAGCATAATATCCCTATCACATGGCGAAACCGACCATTTCGTGCACCACATCATACTGCTTCGAGCGTGGCATTAGTTGGGGGTGGCAGGCCACCATGCCCGGGAGAAATTTCATTAGCGCATCATGGTGTATTGTTCTTAGATGAATTACCAGAATTCGATCGACGCGTTTTAGAAACATTGCGCGAACCATTGGAATCAGGTCTAGTCACTATTTCTCGTGCCGGCATGTGTGCGGAGTTTCCTGCACGTTTTCAATTAATTGCTGCAATGAACCCGTGTCCTTGTGGTCATGCCGGTAATACGCAACAAAATTGTCGTTGCTCTCCTGATCAAATACAACGTTATAAATCTCGTTTATCGGGTCCATTATTAGATCGCATTGATTTACATGTGGCAGTGCCACCATTACAAGAACATGATTTGCCACGTATGCGCATCGAGGTTAGCGAAACGAGTAAACAGGTACGACAACGTGTGATGGCAGCACGAGAAATACAATTAAAGCGGGCTAATAAAT
>JAGVJQ010000015.1 GCA_020051015.1 Gammaproteobacteria bacterium | reverse complement strand
TTGCCAGCCTTAAAAAAACAGCTCTCAAAATGGGCATTAGCTTCTGGGATTACCTGATAGACAGAACCACTAAAAAATACTCTATTCCTAGATTAGACCAGTTAGTCCTAGCTGCTCATAAATAAGGATTTTCCCGGGGTTATTGAGAAGTTACCTCCCGCATTGCTAACATCTTAATTAATAACAAGAAACTGCTAATTTATGCACAAATAACGCAGAATACAGAGTTGAGGAATAATAAAAGCAAGTATTCTGCCTAAATGAAGGCCAGAAGCATGCGATTGACGCAATATTCTGCTATATTGTGCCCATCCAACTCTTTAATGTTATTTTTCATTATGTACCAAGTTAAATTATCGCCCTATGCAAAAACATTTTACAACGAATGGTTGTTAGAGCCAGATGGTTGCCGCTACAACATGCTAGTGGCAGACCAGACTTTTTATGGCCAATTAGATGTAGAAAGATTGGGGCGGGCTTTACATCGATATGTTTTAGATTATGTTTTGCTCAATAGCCATGTCCAAGAGATTGAGGGAGAACCCTATTGGGTAAAAAATAATGAGATTAGCGCGTTGGAATATGTAGACCAACCTCTTGGGCAGGCAGAACTGTTGGAATACGTACGTCGTAGCTTTGATATTTATACAGGACCATTATATCGTTTCAAATTGCTGTATCTTGGTGAAGGTGTCCATCGGCTTATTATTGTTTTGCATCATTTAGTTATGGATGGCATATCTTTAAATACTGGATTGTTTGAAACAATTTCCAATTATTATAATGATGAAAAGGCTGTTCCATTGTGCAGTCTTGACAGCCAAATAGAAAAAATTACAGCTTTAGAAGAAACGTTATCTGCCAACTTAAAATCCAATAAAGATCAGTATAAAGCTTTTTGGCATGAGCAACTTGATGGCGTCGAAAGCATTGACTTACGATTTTTAAAATCAAGAAACACCACAATGCAGTTAGCAGCCGATTGCAATCCCGTTGGGGAAATTAGATTTAGCTACGGTGAGTCGGAGCAAGCGAAGTTAGAACGTATCCATCAACAATATAAAATAACACCCTATAGTTTTAGCCAAGGGGTCTTTGCCATTCTTCTGCATCGATATACGGGGAATGAGCAATTAGCCGTAGCTTATCCTATTGCGATAAAAGAATATATTGACTTTATGTATGGCGCGCAGATTAATCTTAATTTGATACCGTATAAATTTAGCAAGAGCACAACAATTCTAGAGGTACTGAGCCAGAGTCTCAATTTTTTTGACCTCACTATGCGAAGCTCTCTTAAGTATGGTTATTATCCTATTGCTAATATTTTGCAGGAGAAGAGTAATAATAAATTATTAGATGTATGCTTTTCGCAATCTTCTTTTAGGGATAAGCCTTTTACATTGAATGGTATTACGAAAGTAGAAACTTCTAATGAGCTGAGCATGGATGGTGTAGCTAATGATGTACTTTTATTTGAACAAGAACCCGGTGTTAATCAATTAAATTATCGAGTCAAATATGATAAACGCTCCATGGATGAAGAGTTGCTAATTAATTTTATAAATAGCTATAAAAAATTATTTTTTGAAATACTGGATGATTTGGATAATGGACATAATGATAAGTATGTCAATGATTATGATCTTTTAGAGAAAGAACAATATCAAAAAATGATATATGACTATAATAAAACTGAAAAAGATTATCCACGAGAAAAAACTATACATCAGATGTTTGAAGAGCAAGTGGATAAAACTCCTGATCAAATTGCATTGGTGTCTGATGATGTTCAGCTCACTTATCATTTGCTGAATGAAAGAGCAAACCAATTAGCATACTATATTAGAAAAAATGCTTCTGTAAACCCAGATGACCTAATTGTTTTGTTTTTAGATAGAACTGAGTTTATGTTCATAGCTGCACTAGCTGCGCTGAAGGTTGGTGGAGCTTACGTCCCTGTTGATGTGAATAGTCCAGATAAACAAATAAGTCATGTATTGAATGACTCAAAGGCAAAGGTTATTCTGACTAATTCGCTTTACCAAAGACGAATAGCGAAAATTCTTGAAAAAGACATGAATATAGCTAGTAGAGATGGAGAGCGTGCAGTTATACCGTTACTTATCGGAGTAGATGATAAAGAGACGAAAAAAGAACTATCGAAACTGCCTGGAAAAAATCTTGAGGCATTAAAAAATTTCAGTTCAGCTAATTTAGCTTATGTAATCTATACAAGTGGAACCACCGGCGTGCCAAAAGGCGTTATGGTTGAACACAAAAACGTTATTAACTTTATTTTTTCTTTATCTGATGATGAAGATCAGACGCCAGAAAACGCAACATTTATCGCGCCATATGCATTTGATGCCAGTATACTTGATATGTGGCCTAATTTGTTATTAGGGCACAAATTGCATATTGTTAAGTCAGAAGTACTACGCGATGCAGAAATGATGAAGAGTTTTGTTATTAAAAACAAAATTAATAAAATTTTCTTGCCAGCTGCATTATTAAAAATTCACTATACATGGTTGTCTAAGATAGAAACAATTAAAAAGTTAGTAACGGGCGTAGAGCCTATAGGTTTTTTCTATACTAATAAATTATCAAATATAAAGGAAGTAATTAATGGCTATGGACTAACAGAAACAACGGTATATTCGATTTGTTATAAAGTTGATTCGGTACAGGAAGACAACCTAATCATTCCTTTGGGTAAGCCCATGAGTAATACACAGGCATATGTCTTAGATAATCATTTATCAGTTCTTCCCATCGGTGCTATAGGTGAGTTATTTATCGGAGGGGATGGCGTTGCGCGAGGTTATTTGAATAGACCAGAGTTGACAAAGGAGCGTTTTATTTCTAATCCATTTAAAAAAGAGAAAGCGGGAAATGAAATAAATAATGACCGACTATACAAAACAGGTGATTTTGTGCGAATGTTGCCGGATGGTAATTTGGAATACATTGAGCGAAGAGATTCACAGTTAAAGATCAAAGGTTATCGCATTGAATTAGGTCAAATAGAACATGTGTTAGCAAGCTATCCAGGCATTAAACAAGCAATTGTATTGGCAAAAGAGCAAGTCGATCCAAAAAACAAAGAAGTTAATAATAAGAAAATAACTGCCTATTATGTTGCACAAAACCCATTAGATGAGCAAGCTATTCGTAAATTTTTAGTTAAAAGACTTCCTGATTATATGCTCCCTAGTAGCTTGTGTTTTTTAAAAGAAGTTCCTCTCACTACTAATGACAAATTAGATTTTAACTCTTTACCTGAGCCGATCCTTAAAAGTGATGAAAGGTATATTGCTCCGAATAATGAAAAGGAAAAGTTACTTTGCGATGTATTCTCTGAAATTTTAAGAATTCCACTCGTAGGCATCAATGATGATTTTTTTAAACTAGGTGGTGATTCGTTAAGCGCAATCAAATTAACGTCTATATTGCAAGCTAACTTTGATATTAGAGTTTCTGATGTATTCAATTTGAGAACCCCCAAGAATATCTCTAAAAACTTACTTTATGGAGAAAATATTCTTAAAAAAACCTTGGAAGGGGTAAAAGAATTTTATAAAAATAAAAAAACCAAAAATAAAGTCGCACCTGAGAGCACCAAGTTAAAGCTAGATAATTACTTAAAATCGATCAATCAAATTAAAATAGACCCCTCTTTACAAAAAGAGATAAAGAATATTTTATTAACCGGTGGAACAGGTTATTTAGGCTGTAATATTCTTAATGAGTTATTAGAATTAACAAACTACCATGTGTTTTTATTGGTACGTGCTGATACACAAGAAATTGCGATTAATCGAATTAAAGAAAAGTTTAAATTTTATTTTGATAAAAGTTTAGATGATTTTATTGGTAATCGTGTAACGATTGTAAAAGGGAATCTTGAGGCACACTTATGTGGTATGTCTGACCAGGAATATCAACAATTAGCCACTAAGGTAGATAGTATTATTCACGCAGCTGCTCTAGTGAAGCACTATGGAGAGCAAGAAGAGTTTTATTCAGCGAATGTTTTGGCGACAACTAATTTACTTGAATTATGTCGTTTAACGAACATGAAAGATTTTCATTATATTTCTACATTATCTGTACTTAATTTTGAATTTGTCTTAGATCACGAATCTCATATCTATACAGAGGATGATGAGCCTGAACATTTTAAAGAATCACATAACCTCTACAATATCACTAAACTTCAAGGTGAGCTACAAACAATAAAATATCGAGACTATGGTATAAAAAGTAATATTTACCGTGTGGGGAATTTAGCGTTTATATCGGAAAATTTTAGACCGCAAAAAAATATAGAAAATAATGCATTTTTCAATTGGCTGCAGTGTCTATTGAAAATTGAAAGCATTGCAGAGGAAATTAGCACGATAGAGATTTCTCAAGTTGATTTAGCTGCAAAAGCGGTGGTCAAAATTTTTGATAAGGAACAGCTCAATAGCCGTATTTATCATGTATTTAATCCTAACTTAGTGAGTTTAACTAATTTTCTTGCATCAGACACAAACTCTTCCATCAAAGTCTTACCGATCGATGGTTTTATTGATCTTATTATGCAACACTTAGCTAACTATCATCATCATGATTTAATTTTAAAATTTTTGTTGAGGCAAGGATGGTTAGATGGACAGAGTGTGCAAAATGCCACCGTAAATCAAGTGTTACAAGGTAAAACCCAGGAAATTTTAAAGCAGTTAAATTTTGAATGGCCATTAATAACTCTTCAAACTTTTGAACGCTATCTCGCACAATTGCCGCTGTGATGAAAAGATTAATAAAAGTGGAAAGATAAAACCAAATAAATTTTAACGTTTTTTTATCTCTGCTAAGATACTGCAAAAGGAGTGTTTAATAATGATAAAAAAGTTAGCCTTATCGGTAGAACTTGATGGTGTTTCATCAACGTTCCCAGTTCCGTATTATTGTTTGGATCTTGATCAGAGATATTTATGCATTAATGCCATAGGCATAGAAATGATCGGCACGCGATTTCACGAAAAAGATTTTCTTGGTAGAACTCCCTACGATATGTACCCTAAGAATGTTGCAGAAACGATTGTTCAGCATCATCGCGAGGTTATTCAAACAAAAAAAATACTTGTCGCAGAAGAACTCATGATGGCTCTTCATACTGCTCAAGTAAAGTGGTTCAGTGTTACGATAGCCCCTCTTAAGGATAGGGCAGATCAGATTATTGGTACAATTGCTACATTGGTTGATATTACAAGCCAGAAAAGAGAAGCAGATCATGCGAACATAGCAAAAGTTTTTGCTCACCTACAAATGGTTGCTCAGATCCTTCCAACGCCCGCATATTGGTTAGATATAAATCAAAAATATTTGGGCGTAAATGATCTCGTAGTAAAAAGAGCAGGAGCTACGTCCTATGAACTCAATTTTGCCAATAAAACCCCCTATGATCTTTTTCCAGAAGAAATGGCTAATATTATTGTTTCACATCATAAAGAAGTTATTAGAACTGGCCAAATACTTTCAGCAGAAGAGATTGCTACCGAAGTTTCTACGGGTGAGCTCATTTATCTTGATGCCACCATTGCACCTTTGCGAGATGACGATGGAAAAATAATTGGTACGATTGGTATTTCAATTGACATTACCAAAGCAAAAGAAGCGGAGCATCTAAAATTAGAAAATGCTATGCACAAAACACAATTAGAAGCACAAGAAAAATTTACTAAAACAGCAAATCAAGTTGCACACGACATTCGTTCACCACTGGCAAGCTTGTTAATGATTATTAAGGCCTGTAATGAAATTCCTGAAATGGAACGTATTGCACTAAGAGAAGCAGCGATTAGCATTGGTGATATCGCTAATAATTTATTAAATCAATATAAAGAGAAAGAACAAGAGTCTCCAGTTCAAGAAGAAAATCGACAGCCTATGCTGCTCTCAGTCATTTTGTTACAGATGCTAACAGAAAAGAAATTTCAATATGATGATCTCCCCGTCAAATTTGACTATGAATTTAGTGAAGCAGGGCAATTTGCATGTATTCAAGTTGAAGCTTCACCATTTAAACGGATGATGTCTAATTTAATTAATAATGCGGTAGACGTTTTTGAGAACAAGGAAGGAGCCGTAACTATTAAATTAGAGGCAACAGCCGAGCGAGTTCGAGTTACAGTGAGTGATAATGGCAAAGGCATGTCGCAAGAATTAGTGGATAAAATCTTGAATAAAATAGAGGTAACCGAAGGAAAGGTAAATGGTCATGGTCTCGGTTTAATGCAAGTTCATGAAGCATTAGAGCAGAATAATGGCACGTTATCCATTCAATCGCAACTCGGAAAGGGAACACATATGATTTTAGAATTCCCACGAGTTGAAGCTCCTTCTTGGATTGCCGATGAAATCAAGATTGGACTGCACGACATTGTGATTATTCTAGATGATGATAGCTCTATTCACATGGCATGGGATGCTCGATTTGAATCGATTATTGAAAAAGCACCAGGATTAGTGGTTCATCATTTTGAGGTGTGCCAAGAGGCCATCGATTTTATTAATAGAATCCCTGAAGCTGATCGTGACAAGATTTATTTACTAACAGATTTCGAATTGCTAAAGCAAGATCTAAATGGTTTACACGTAGTGGAAAAAACAGGAGTAAAACGCTCAGTATTAGTAACCAGTCATTATGTCAACGCGATTGTACGCGAGCGCGCTATTAAAATTGGCACAAAGATTTTGCCTAAGCAGCTTGCATCAGAAATTCCGATTATTATTGATGATGGCAACGAGCATGAGACCCAGAAAAACTCAGAGGGATTGCGAATCGTAGATCTAGTCTTAGTGGATGACAATAGGAATTTTGCTAATACACTAATTGATTTCGTGTTCGATCAAGATGTTGTTGATTATTATTTTGATCCACGACAGTTTCTAGCCAAATTAGATCAGTATCCAAAAAATACCCGCATTTATCTCGATAACAATTACTCCATGGTTGATACTCTGGGTATCGAAATTGCCAAAGATTTACATGACCTAGGTTTTACTCGCTTATATGTACTCTCAGGCGATACCTTTAAACCCGAAGAAATACCAAGTTATTTGACGGTTATTTTGAAGACACAAATTGATAAGATTAGAGATTGGTAATGGCCCGCTGTGGGTAGAGATATTAATTAAACTGAGGTAAGATCAGCGTGAGTGATTTACATAATGACACAGAAAAAGTGATTTTGTGTTACGGTGATTCAAATACCTGGGGATACGTTCCTAATAAGGGTTGCATTGATTTAAAACGTTTTTCATATTCGATTAGATGGACGGGGCTTCTACAAAAGAAATTGGGCTCTAATTATTATATTATTGAAGAGGGTCTTAATGGGCGTACAACAAATATAAACCATCCCATCTTGCCAGATAGAAATGGAAAAAATTATTTATTGCCGTGTCTTTACAGCCATGCGCCCATTGATTTAGTGATTTTAGCGCTTGGTGGTAACGATCTTAAATCCTATTACCAACATACGGCAGAAGATGTAGCACAGGGAGTAGGAGAACTAGTAGATATTATACAATCAACGATATATGGCACATCACTGATAGAGGCACCAAAGATATTATTACTTTCGCTTCTAACACCGTTAAAAGAAGCGGAGACTTTTAAAGATGAGCGTAATATATTAGTTTTCCCAGAAATAATAAAGAAAAGTCAATTAGTAACAAGATATATGAAAGATATAGCAGAGCAAAAAAAATGTCATTTTCTTGATGTGTCAGATGATGTTCCTGTATCTGAGATTGATGGATTGCATTTGGGCGAAAATGGTCATCAATGCATGGCAGAGAAAGTTTATAAGAAAGTAAAAGATATTTTTCAGTGAGATTTTTACAATGGATAATATAAAGTTTGAAGGAGTTATGCTCGAATCTTGTGTACGGTAGTAAATTGACGAATTAATTAGGCGGTGTATCCTCATTAACTGATGAAGGTTAATGGATAAATCCACAGAGG
>JAGVJQ010000031.1 GCA_020051015.1 Gammaproteobacteria bacterium | reverse complement strand
GCAGTAACTAGCGGCTTTTTAACTAATAAAGCGAATGGTTCTTTCATGGTGTCAAATCAAGTGCCATTAAGTCAGGCGCAATTAAATAATTTTATTACGGCAACACAGGCATCGCCAACGGGTAATGGTTGGGCAATGCAATTTGCATATGATTCAATTCGGTTACCGTTATGGCTTGGTGCTTATTACGAGCAAAATGGTGCCGGTACCAATAATAGTAATATTCAATGGATGAGTAGTTATTTAACCGGTTTAACACAATTTGTTGCTGCAAATACTTGCACTAATGCTGATGGCAATACCAGTGTAAATAGTAATGGTTTCTGGGCTTATACTGTGCCAAATGTGTCAACCGATGGTCAAGCCGTTGCTCCAACTGGTTGTGGTTCAACACCAGCTTTAGAAGGGCCTTTAGCTGTTGCAGCTCAAGCAACAAATAATACAGATTTGTTGAATAAACTGGTTACCACGTTAGAAAGTTATAATTTAGCAAATAATACGTTTAGCGTATTTGCTACAGTTAATGGGCCTCAATTAAGTCAAAGTAATTATACGTCTAGCTCATCGCCTTATTTTAATGCGACGTTAGATTTGATTAGTCAGGCATTACTGATTGGTAAAGGTAGTTTTGATATTAGTGCGGCTAATAGTACTGGTGCCGCTACGGATTATCTCAATTATCAACAATTCTTAACGAATTATAATGCTTGGTTAACAGATGGATTTGTGACGACATTTAATGCGCCCGATCCTGCTAATGGCCAGAAAACACAACCAGCAATGCGTGTTATTTACTCGACATATAATGCGATAAACTACAAAAATGATAATCCACCTAATACCGCCGGTAATTCACCGACTGTTTCTGAAGGTATGGGGTATGGATTATTACTCGCGTATGCTGCCAATGATCAAGCAACCTTTGATAAATTCTTATGGTTTATTTATTCTGAAGCTTATTATCAAGGGTGCGCTCGTTCTACCGAAGATCAATCATCATGCTCGATTAAATCGCAATATTTAATGCCGTGGATGGTTGATGAGTCCGGCAATCCATTTAATTATGCCGTCGGTGGCGGTTATATGACGAATGGTTCGGCAACGGATGCGGATATTCAAATTGTATGGGCATTAAATTTAGCGCAACAACGCGTTAATGCTGGTAAGTGGACGGCAAGCAAATTTAATAGTATGACTTACGGTCAGCTTGCAACAGCAATGGCGGGTGAAATCAATCGCTATGAAATTAATCCTGGTACACAATATTACGGTACAGTATTACCCAATGGCGGTGGCGTATTATTTACCCCAGGCAGTCAATGGGGGGCACCAACGCCACCAACTAATGGCGGCACCGGCATATCAGGTACAGAATTAATGTATCCTGGTTATATCACACCACAAGCGTTTGATGTGTTGAATACCGTGCAACCAACCAGTAATTAAATACTTAAAACCCCCACCTATCAATGAGAGGTGGGGGTTTTATTGATATAAATTTACTTTCTTGCCGCAATGGCTTGTAATACCGCTTTCAATTTGGGATCACTTATTTTATCCGCAGTATCCAATAATAATTGTCGATGATTAGCCGAAATGGGAGCGTGTTTTTTTTCCACAGATTCATTCTCGATCTGGGCTGTGGGTGTAATGGGAGCAACAAAAAAATCAATACCGGCTAATCCAGCAAACCGTGATTGTTTTCTTAACGTAGTCAATAGAGACGTGAGTTCGAAACGAAGCTTGCTGCCCCAAACTGGACTATCAGCTTGGATAATCAATTTGCCGTTGCGAATATTGGCAACGCGGCAATGATCACGTAAGGGAGGTTCAAGCTCCGCTTTAAGCACCCGATCCAGCTCGGCAATTTTATTTACTTTCCCAATCAGCGTGTGAATGTTGTTTTTTTCACCAGATTGCAGAAATTCTAAGGTTTTTTTGGTTTTCACGGCGATTCTATTGTATTATAAACGGTTCGTAGTCTAGTCTACCACTAAATACAGGAAATTTGTTACACAAATGGCAATTGCACAACTAGTTCGAAAATTATTTGGCAGCCGCAATGAGCGGGTTATCAAACGTTTACAAAAAAATGTTAATAAAATCAATAAACTTGAAGAGTCGTTTCAGCAGTTAACGGATGAGCAATTACGCGCAAAAACTGATGAGTTCAAGCAACGCTTAGCAAGTGGCGAAACATTAGATGATTTATTGCCCGAAGCCTTTGCAACAGTCCGAGAAGCTGCACGTCGCACAATGGGTATGCGACATTTTGATGTTCAGTTGATTGGCGGTATGGTATTGCACGAGGGCAATATTGCTGAAATGTTAACTGGGGAAGGTAAAACCTTGGTTGCAACGTTGCCAGCTTATTTGAATGCATTAGCCGGTAAGGGCGTTCATATTATTACAGTGAATGATTACCTAGCTCGCCGTGATGCTGAATGGATGTCGCCCGTTTATACTTTTCTTGGTCTGAAGGTCGGTGTTAATGTGCCGGGCATGTTACCCGCAGATAAAAAAGCAGCCTATGAAGCTGATATTACCTATGGTACCAATAATGAATTTGGTTTTGATTATTTGCGCGATAATATGGCCTTTACGTTGGCCGATAAAGTACAGCGCGGCCAATTTTATGCCATCGTTGATGAAGTCGATTCTATTTTAATTGATGAAGCACGAACACCATTAATCATATCGGGTCAAACTGACGAAAGTTCAGAAATGTATCGTCAAATTAATACCATTATTCCTTTATTAAAAAAACAAAAAGAAGAAAATGGTGAAGGCGATTATACGGTTGATGAGAAAAGTAAACAGGCCTTCTTGACGGAAGAAGGACATCAACATGTTGAAGATATGCTAACCAAAGCTGGATTATTACAAAAAGGCGCGAGCCTTTATGATGCAGTCAATGTGACTATTATGCATTATCTGGGCGCAGCTTTACGCGCTCATTCACTTTATCATCGTGATGTCGATTATATTGTTAAAGATAATGAAGTCATCATCGTGGATGAACATACAGGTCGATTGATGCAAGGTCGTCGTTGGTCAGATGGATTGCATCAAGCAGTTGAAGCAAAAGAAGGTGTCAAGATTCAAACTGAAAATCAAACCTTAGCTTCAATTACATTCCAAAATTATTTCCGACTCTATGACAAATTAGCAGGCATGACGGGTACTGCGGATACGGAAGCGTATGAATTTCACCAAATTTATGGTTTAGAAGTCATCGTTATTCCACCCAATCGTATTGTTAAACGTATGGATGCTACTGATAAAGTTTATATGAATGCAGCATCTAAATTTAACGCGATTATCACTGAAATTGAAGAGTGCCAAAAACGCGGACAACCCGTATTAGTGGGTACCACCTCAATTGAAACGTCAGAACATGTTGCTAATTTATTAAAAAAACGTGGCATTAAACATGAAGTATTAAATGCTAAGCAACATGAACGAGAAGCTCATATTATTGCCCAAGCCGGACGTCCTGGCGCGGTAACCATTGCAACAAACATGGCCGGTCGTGGTACTGATATTGTGTTAGGTGGTAGTTTGGATGCAGAAATTGCAAGCTTAACGAATCCAACACCGGAACAAATTGCCAAAGTGAAAGAGGCATGGGCACAACAACATGAGCAAGTCGTGCAAGCGGGTGGTTTACATGTATTAGGTACTGAAAGACATGAATCTCGCCGTATTGATAATCAATTGCGTGGTCGTTCAGGTCGTCAAGGTGATCCAGGTAGCAGTCGCATTTATTTATCATTAGAAGATAATTTGCTGCGTATTTTTGCATCCGATCGGATGACAGCATTAATGCAACGTTTAGGTGTTGGTGACGAGGAAGTACTTGAATCTGGTATGTTGACTCGCGTGATTGAAAATGCGCAACGTAAAGTGGAAGGTCATAACTTTGATATTCGTAAACAATTATTAGAATTTGATAATGTTGCCAATGAACAACGTAAAGTTATTTATCAACAACGCGATGAAATACTTGCCTCAGAAGATGTTGTCGATACCATTCGCAATCTGTTACCTGATGTTACCGAAATTGTTGTAACCTCTTATGTCCCGCTTGACAGTTTTTCAGAGCAATGGGATATCCCTGGCCTAGAAAAACAATTAATCACTGATTTTGGTGTAAAACTAGATCTTCAATCATGGCTGCGTGAAGACGAGTCACGTGATGATAAAGCTATTTTGCAGTTAGTTATGGATGCAATGCAACAACGATATCTTGATCAAGAACAGCAAATCGGTAGTGGTATGATGCGTCAGTTGGAAAAAGCTATTTTGCTGCAAACACTGGATATTCATTGGAAAGAACATTTGGCGGCAATGGATCATTTGCGTCAAGGAATACATTTGCGTGGTTATGCACAAAAAAATCCAAAGCAAGAATATAAACGCGAGTCATTTGAGTTATTCACCAAGATGTTGGATAGTCTTCGACAAGAAGTTATTAGTGCTTTATGTTTAATCCGCACCCAACCCATGCCAGAATCTGCGCCGCCTGCATCAACTCAGCCTGCCCCTGTAGTTGCTGCTGCATCTGCAGAAACAGCTAGCAATACAATTAGTGGTAAACTGATTTTAAGTCGCAATCAAGAATGTCCATGTGGTTCAGGTAAGAAATACAAACATTGTCATGGACAATTAAAATGAAAACAATCCATGTGGCTGTAGGGGTGGTGATAAACGCCCAACATCAAGTTTTAGTTGCACGACGTCCTGCCGGGAAACCCTATGCGGGTTATTGGGAGTTTCCTGGTGGGAAGTTAGAACAAGGTGAGAATGTGCAGCAGGCGTTGGCACGTGAATTGCAAGAAGAAGTCAATATAACGCCTAAATGCTATCAACCATTAATTAAAATTGAGCAACCCTTAGCCAATAAGCAGTTTTTACTTGATACCTGGTTGATTACAGATTATACCGGCGAGTTACATGCAAATGAATCACAAAAACTTGCTTGGGTAAATGTATCAGAATTACAAAACTTGAAATTTCCACCGGCTAATGAAGCCATCGTCGAAAAATTAGTTAAGTTAATGGCTGTTGCTGCAGAGATCTTAGCATAGCACTGTCATAGTGCTAATTTAGAATTAATATATAGATTTAAACTAATACCGTGTTCTGCTGCTTGTAGCGCAAGCCATCGATGAGTTTCTGGAGCAATTTTTATTTTTAAATTGCCAGAATATTTTTTCTCAGATAAAGGTTCTGGTACTAATTCATTATTAGATTTCATATCTTTTATCACTGAATAAATGAGACTTACAATACCATCAAGAGCTTCGACTTGAGTTTTTGCTAAATACGATAGACTAGGAAATTCTGCACATAATCCAACATATTCATTATCTTCGGTTGACCAAGTAACACGGTAGGTATAATGTTTATATTGTTCGGATATATTACTCATGCCCATGTTCTCCAACTAAATGCGCAATGGCTTTAAGCACTTGCTTTACTTGATAAATCTTAGCCTGACCATGATCATTTTGTATATTAACTCGAGGATCACCTGGCCACGGTGTCTTATATACTTGATGACTTGTGCTTTTTTGCCGAGGTTTGCCAAAAAAATGTTCGCAGACTTTTTCTAGCTCCTTAAACCTAATGCTATGCGGATTTTCACGCATATGATTAACAAGCGCATCAATTTTTGTCATTTTATATATCCATAATAATATCATGTTTGATACTATCATGGTAAATTCATCAAGACAATTTTTTTATATGTTTCAAATAACGCACAACGCTAATTCAAAATCAACACTTTCAGTACTTTGTAATGGACGGCGTTGGAAATCAGCAACCATAAAATAAACGCATAAACGATGACGACCAGCGCTTATCTCAGGAAACATGGCGATATGAGCAGGTAGGGCCACCCGAATCAATTGGCATGGCAGGAAAGGATCTAAATTTGATTGATAAAAACCACTTCTAGCTTGCAGCTTTTCAAAACGACCACTGTCTCTAATCAAATCTAATAATAAATTATTTAGCTCACGAATGTCATTCAATTGTGCATACCAGTAATTAATCATGGTGGTGCGGGTGGCAGCCGATTGGGTTCCCCAATAATGATAAATAGGCATGTCAAAACTACATGTACCAGCAGGGCTCATTAAATGTTGGCGAACACCATTTAAAAACTCATCATCGCGTAAAACTTGCGCTAACCGGCCATTACCACTTAATAATTGTTGCCAAATAGTATTTAAACGATCGAGTAATGAATTTAATTTGGGTTGATTGATATCGGGGGAATTCTGTAAACGACCAAGGGTACTGATATAGCGCTGCACTTCTTTGCTTAATTTACTGCGTAAGTCTGGACGATCTAACAAATTTAAGACGTCACAAATGGCAATAAGAATCGTATGTGAGTCCCATGGCTCACTACGACGCATGTGATGATCGCACATTTGTAGCAGGTATTCTAATTTGAGTAGAATACGCGCAATTTCATTTAAAGGCTGTTCGTATATAATCATGCCATTAATGATGCCAGTTAGTAAAAATTTTTATTACTTGCTTAGTATACTGTAGTTAGCTCGAAAAGGGAAAAGAGATTTTAATATAATGGCGAGCTAATTTTATGATTAATTAGGCATTTTATACTCTTTGTTAACAGAATGGGGTAATTAAATTAATTATCAGAATCTGTCGTAAGCCGCTGATAGATATAAATTGCAATTAATGGTCAATTACGGTACAGTTGTGCGCTGATTTAATTCGGATAGGTTTCTAAAAAACGTCGGTTATTTTAGAAAAGTATAAATATTAATATAAACAATAGGTAAGAGAAATGGCTAATAATATCAATGAACTTCTTAATGAGTTACATGAGCAGCTAGTAGAGCTACAGCAAGATAATCCCGATGAGCAATCTGCCTATTTTAAGACAATAATTCAAGAGACAATTACCTTCGTTGACAATCTAAAAGCAAGAAAATTTACCTTAAATCCTAAAGAAATTAAAAAACATAAAAGGGAATTAGAAGCTGCATATCGACAGTTGGAAAAGCTTTTCGATCATCGACCCAAACGTGGTATCCCACAAGTCTTATATCAGGATCCTCAGACACTAGAAGTCATCCAAGATCATCATAGTGCAAAACTAATTGAGAAATTATTAGCAGCGATCAATTCTTTAAGGCAATTGGCTAATAATGATCGTGCTCTAGCTTTAATTTTGCGAACAGCAGATCGTAAGTTATCTAAAACAGAACAACTTATGCGTTTTCGTCTTGCGCGTTATCGTCATAATCAAGAATTTGTAAATCCAATGTCTGATGCTAAAGTTTTGGCACAACGTATTGATATTAATTGCTGGTTTGAGAGATTTGCTGCTGAAGATATTAATTGGACCGAGATATTTAATGATTTGAATATATTAATAAAAGACATTTGCGCGAAAAATTTACCTAATAAAGTCCCTTATTATGGGCTAGATGAAGGCAATCCAAATGATGCTGCCGTGTTAGATTTTTTCTCCAAAGATATAGCCCAACCTCTCTGGCAGCAGCTTGCCGTTATTTTTAGTGAAATAGAGAATAAACATTATGCGTCTTTTTCAAGTCAGGAAGATGATGCGCAAAAATTCCGCGAACTTAAAGAGTTGGTGATGACCAAGTTAGCTTTCAAGTCATCGGAGGCTAAAATTGAACAAGCAGTTAATATTTTGAGTGGCCTAGCAAAAAATACTGATACTTTTGTACAAGAACAGAAACCAGGATTTTTTACGGGTGATGTGACAAAATTTGAATATCAAATGTTGCGTCGTATTCAATATAGTCTTGAGTTAGCTGAAAAAACATTTAATAGTGTTAAAAGTAATCCACATACACCAACAGCGGATCAATTACTCGGTCAACAAATTCGTGTTGTATTAAGTGAATTAGATGTGGTAATTGGTAAAGTAAACGACTATAAAACTGATAAAGGTAAATCTCCACAATCATGTGCAGAGCTTGCGAAACTTTTCACAGACTTTCAAGCTGAAATTCAACGTGATGTCGATAATCACTTTCCAGCTCAAGCAGTTGCGCCAATGCTTCATTAATCATCTTATTTTTGCGCTTGAGGGGAACTCAAGCGCAAAAATTTCTGGTGTAGACGCTGAACTTGTTGCTTTAAATGCGCAATATCTAAGTCATTATAAATGGCATCGTCAGCACCGGCTAAACGACGTTGGCGGGTTACTTGGCGTTGCAAGATTTGCTCGATTTGTTCTTGTGAGGTTTCGTCACGTTTTTTAGTGCGGGAAACTTGTAAATATTCTGGTGTATCAACCACTAATATATGTTGAATTAATGGATTAGGAATAGTTTCAAATAATAGTGGAATACTCACCAAACAATATGGTGCATTAAGTTGTTTTAATATAACAGCCATTTCTTGGCGAATAAGTGGGTGAAGCAATGCTTCAAGCCATTCACGATGGGCTGGGAATTGGAAGATTTGTTCGCGTAACTCGGCACGATTCAGACTACCGTCTTGATTTAAAATCGATGAGCCAAATCGATTAATAATGGCAGTGAGGGCAGGACGTCCGGGAATAACTACATCACGAGCTAATTGATCGGTATCGATAATGGGTACGCCAAGCTCAGCAAATAAATGCGCAACAGTTGATTTACCCGATCCGATGCCGCCCGTGAGACCAATAACTAACATAGTCAAATTTCTTGTGCAAAAAAGAATTGGTAAGGTTTTGCTAGTAAGCTATCTAGATTTTGAGCTAAATTAGTAATGTAAGGTTTTTCAAATTGTTTTTGGTGTGCTTCTTTACTATCCCAAATTTCATATAAAATAAATTGAGCAGTATTATCTGATACTTGATGTAAACGATATTCTACACAAACGGGTTCCGCGCGGCTTGAGTTTGCAACATTAATCAATGCATTTTTAAGGATATCTTCTTTTCCTGCTTTTGCTTCAAGCATTGCAATAACAATATGTTTATTTTTCATAATTTACTCCAATATTTAAATATATTTTATCATATTACGGTATTTGAAAATGTTGCAAGTGGGCGGAGCGAAGGGAGGGCTCCCGGCCGCGCGGAGCTTGCGAGCACGGCGGGATACCCGCAGCTCCGGGGCCCCACTTGCGGTGCTTCCAATTTTATATCGCCCATGGCGCCAGTGCTATGGGTAACCACTATAAAAAAGCTTATAGCCTGTGTCCATGGAAATGCCAAGCAAACCGTCTGAGCCATGGATTTTGCGTGCATTCCATGGGCACAGGCGGTCTTTGGGTGATAGTACGCGATATAAATTAGCGTTTGCAGGTTCAAACAATGAGTAACCACCGATCCCGTATTACACGCGATAGCATTTTTTTATATCTTAATACAAAGCAAGTAATGCCTCTTTTATGTGCCGCACCGCGCTAATACGGGCTACATGGAATCTCTCACATATTCAGCCACCAATTAATTAACGGTTTACCCCATAACAAACAAACCCAGCCAGCAATTGCTAAAAATGGACCAAATGGCATTGGTTGCTGACGTTTTAACTTGCCCAATATCATCATTCCAATACCAACGATAGCACCAACAAACGACGATAGTAACAAAACAGGCAATAACATCTGCCAACCCGCCCACGCACCTATCACTGCTAATAATTTAAAATCACCATGTCCCATACCTTCACGTTTGGTTGCCAATAGGAAACCTCTAGCAATAATCCATAATGAAAGATAACCGCCTATCGCACCATAAATAGCAGAATTAATATCAGTAAACATATGTTGTGAATTAACGAGTAAACCTAACCATAATAACGTTAATGTTATTTCATCTGGCAACAATTGCGTATCGATATCGATGAAAATTAATGCTAATAGTGCCCAACTAAAGATTAAAATCAAGGCAAATTGCAAAGACCAACCATAAAAATAAAATAATAAAACAGCAACGCCAGCACTCAATAATTCAACAATGGGATAACGAACAGAAATACGTTGGTGGCAAAAACTACATTTACCACGCTGTAATAAATAACTAATAACAGGGATGTTATGCCAAGGTTTGAGTGGTTTTTTACAATGAGGGCAATGAGATGCAGGCAAACATAAATTCAATGATTGAGTGTTATCGTTATCAACCGGTGATTCTTTCAAAAATGTTTCGCATTGTTCGCGCCATGCAGTAAATAGCATCTTAGGAAAGCGATAAATCACCACATTCAAAAAACTACCAATGATTAATGCAAAGATAATAAGGAAAAGAACACTCCATCCGGAGTTTAATATTTCTAAATAAGTCATTAACCTGATCCACCAGCAATAACATTCCCCATACGAAAGATTGGCAGATACATTGCAATAACCAATCCACCAATTATGGTACCTAATACCACCATGATAATGGGTTCAAGCAAACTACTCAAACCATTAACCGCATTATCTACTTGTTCTTCATAATAATCAGCAACTTTACCTAACATAAATTCAAGTGAGCCAGATTCTTCACCAACTGCCACCATTTGAACGACCATACTGGGAAACAAATTAGTGTTTTTCATGGCAAGATTAATTGCTTGCCCAGCAGAAACTTCCTCACGAATTTGTAAAATAGCATTACCGTAAATTTCATTGCCTGCGGCACTTGCTACAGCTTGCAACGCATCGATAAGTGGTAATCCGGCTGCAAATGTTGTTGATAAGGTTCGCGCAAATCGAGCCACTGCTGATTTATGCAATATGGGGCCAAGAATGGGTAAACGCAAAGTCAATTCATCCACTTTTCGTGTAAAAGCGGGTGATCGTTTATATAACCGTACCAATCCCCAAACGGCAGCACCTATACCACCAAAAATCAACCACCAAAATTTTTGAAGAAAATCTGATACGTGAATAACAAGCAGTGTCAATGCGGGTAATTGCGCGCCAAAACTAGAAAATACTGCTTGGAACTTAGGTACAACAAAAATTAACAAGCCAGCTGAAATTAACATGGCGATGACAATTACCGCGGTAGGATAAAACATTGCCTTTTTAACTTTACTTTTAATCGATTCGATTTTTTCACGATACGTTGCAATTCTAATTAACATATTATCCAAGGTACCTGATTGTTCGCCAGCGGCAACTAGATTGCAATATAATGCATTAAAATATTGTGGGTATTTACGTAAAGCATTTGAAAAAGGTGTTCCTGATTCGACGTCTATTTTAATTTGATTAACTAAATTTTGAAATGCTTGTTGAGTTTGGCCTCGTTCAAGAATATCTAATGATTGTACAATAGGAATACCTGCACCCAACATAGTAGAAAGTTGTCTGGTAAAAATAGCAATATCGCTTATTTTTACTCTATCGCGTTTGAAAGAGGAAAAAAGAGGGGTGGATTTTTTCTTAATTTTACCAGCAGTTATGCCTTGTCGTCTTAATTCTGCTTTGACAATAGTTACATTAGATGCATTCATTTCACCAGTAACGGTTGCACCAGCTTTATTTTTTCCTTGCCAAACAAATGTAGTCAGCGATTTTGAGACTGGCATTAAATATCCTCAGTTACGCGATTAATTTCCTCTAAACTAGTAATGCCTTGTTTTACTTTAACTAAACCTGCTCGACGCAGTGTTTGCATTCCTTGTTCAATTGCTTTTTGTGCAATTTCCATAGAGTTACCGCCTGCCATAATAATTCGTCCGATTTCAGGGGTCACATTTAACATTTCATAAAGCCCAACACGACCATTGTACCCATTTCTACAATGTTCACAACCACGAGTATTGTTAGTAAATATGTGTATATCTGCTAGATCTTCATCAATGAATCCTTCTTCATATAATGCATTTGTAGGTATATCTACTGCAATTTTACATACTGTGCAAAGACGGCGGGCTAATCGTTGCGCAATAATGAGATTAACAGAAGTCGCAATATTATAGGAGGCAACACCCATATTCAGAAGGCGTGTTAATGTTTCAGGCGCACTGTTCGTATGAAGTGTTGATAACACAAAGTGACCCGTTTGAGCAGCTTTAATTGCAATTTCAGCGGTTTCTAAATCGCGGACTTCCCCCACCATGATAACATCCGGATCTTGTCGAAGAAATGCACGTAATGCAGTTGAAAAATCCATCCCGGCTTTGGGGTTAACGTTGACTTGGTTAATTCCGGGAATTTGAATTTCAACCGGATCTTCAATGGTAGAAATATTGCGTTCAGATGTATTAAGAATACTAAGAGCTGTATAAAGTGACACCGTTTTACCACTACCTGTTGGTCCAGTTACCAATAGCATCCCTTGTGGACGATTAATGGTTTCCATAAACAATTGTTGTTGGTGTGGTTCATAACCAAGTTGCTCAATACCAAGTTGTAATTTGCTTGGATCCAGAATACGGATTACAACTTTTTCTCCGTAAGTGGTGGGGCAGGTACTAACACGAAAGTTAATCGCATGTTTTTTAGTAAGTGCCATATTAAAGTGACCATCTTGTGGAATGCGGCGTTCTGAAATATCTAAACGAGACATAACTTTAATACGGGCAGTAATTCTACTCGCTAAATTAACTGGTGGACTAGTCGTTTCATATAAGATCCCATCTTTACGAAATCGAATCCGGTAAACTTTTTCATAAGGTTCAAAGTGGATATCTGAAACACCTTTTTTGATTGCGTCTAAGATAATTTTATGAACAAAACGTACGATTGGCGCATCTTCTGCATCCGAAGCAGTAATATTCTCTTGTTCAGTGGGTTCGGCATTGATGTCAATTTCTTCTAAATCACTATCACCTAAATCACCAAGTGATACGGTTTCTTGTTCATTAATTGAATCTTCAATAATCTGTAATAACTTATTTTCTTCGACCAAAACGGCGTGTGTTTTTAAGCCAGTATGAAAACGAAATTCATTTAATGCAGTAGTATTGGTTGGATCAGCAATAGCAACATATAGGCGGTCACCCCGACGAAATAGTGGGACAGCTCGATGCTTATTAATTAATTTTTCGCTTACTAAACCACGCGGTATCGCTTCTTTATCTACTAGCGCAAGATCAATTAAAGGCACGCCAAAGTCAATGGCTGCAGCCATTGCAATTGTTTTCGCATCGACGATATGGGCATCAACGAGATAACTAATTAACGACATTTGTCGTTCTTGGGCTGTGCGTTGTGCTTGTAATGCTGTTCCCTCGTCAATAACGCCATTTGTGATCAAATATTTGGCTAAAACATTGAGGTTAGCGGAAGACGCGGTTGCCATAAATATATAATTCCTATATTCCATATATATTTAGCATAAACCATTTTTACGAGGGGGAATAGTAAAATAGGGGTATAGAAGGGAAAAAAACATTAAACCCACATTCCATCCGCTGAAATGTGGGTTATCAGGTTACTCAATATTAGCTGCAAACACCAGCGGCCAAGCATGTGCCAGTGACTGCCCATGTTACTGCACCATTGGTATAGGTTGGGGTTAAAATGTAGGTATAACCGCCAACTGCTGCTGTGCCAGTTGCTGTAATTACGCCATCAGCAACAGCTAAAGAGGCAACATTACCAGCTGCAACAGGGGTAGGAATCCCAGATGCACCGCCATCACAGGTTGTTAATGTACCTGCGTTTGATTGCGCGCAAGCTGCAACAGCTGATTTTAGCGATCCACCCGCCGTCACTACTTCAGAAAATCGTGCGCGGTTGGTGTAGCCAATATAAGAAGGAATTGCAATCGCAGCTAAAATACCGACAATTGCAATGGTAATCATTAATTCAATCAAGGTAAAACCTTTTTGATTGGTGGTTGTGGATTTCAT
>JAGVJQ010000010.1 GCA_020051015.1 Gammaproteobacteria bacterium | reverse complement strand
GAAAGACTTGATTTTTGAGCACCGCAGCGGAGCATACTTTGGCCGTCTGTGAGCAGCGGAGCGCAAAAAATCGAGGCTTAATGCCCAGCATAGTAGAATTGTAAACAGCCCCTAATAACTATAACCACCTACGCCAGCGAAAAATGCCTAGCATGATAAACGCTAACATAATCATGATGCCCATGGTGTAATAATACGCATGTTGCTCACGTAATATTGGCATGTTTTCAAAATTCATGCCAAAAATACCTGTTATTAACGTGAGCGGTAAGAAGACACATGAAATGATAGCCAGTACGCGTAATACTTCATTATTACGGTGCGAAAGGGCGGAGAAATGTAATTGGATGAGGGTATCCAAGTTGCTTGATAATTTTTGCACGAAACGGACACAACGTTCAACGTGGTCACGTAAGTCATTTAAATTAATATTAAGCTGTTGTTGCTGTTCATAGCGTGAATATTGTTGCCAATCTTCAATTGCATCTTCTTGATCTTCACACCAGACGGCTAATTGATCGATAGCCGTTTTAAACGACATAAATTCATTCCAGGCATTGAATTTGCTAGTTTGTTCGAGCAATAATTTTTGCCATTCGGCTAATTGCATAGTGAGTGGATTACGTAGTGATAAAACTTGCTCAATCACACCATGCAATATCTTATACAGTAAATCAGCGGGATTGCCGATAGTAGCACGACGATTATTACGCTTAATAAATTCTTTGACTTTATTAATGACAGGATCTTGAATATCGTAAACGGTCAATAATATTTTTTCAAAATTAAAACTAGCAATAGAGACAGGTGTTAATGTGACGCTGGGAATGCCCATATCAAATTGACTGGCTGCAACGCCACGGAAAATCACCATTTCATAACTATCGGTATTATCGAAGAAGGAGGGATGTTCATTATTGAGCGCATCTTTTATATGCTGCTCATTAATTTTGGCATTAGCGAGGAATTCAATTTGGGCAAGATTATCTAATAATTCATTGCGGGGCACAGTGATCCAGACATAACCGTCAGTATTGATTTCGGTAAGCTCAGCTAATGAGCTGTATGAGCTATTGTGATTAATGATCCATGCTTCGCTATTACCATTCATTTTAGCGCCTCATCCCTTAGATATATGCAATGTATCATAGATGTGGGTAAGTGGCTAGATTGTTGTTTAATTTGGAATCCAGAAACCATTGCAAGCGAATTAAAATTAATTGCGTAACGCGGGATCGAGCTATCATAGAGATTTAATCCCTCATTAATTGCACAAAACGAGGGAATTTTATAATTCGTTGAATAATTCCTACATGGTGGATGTTTGGAGTGCATTGTGCAATGAATAAGGGCTACATTAAGCTCACTTCTGCTCGTGCGCCATCTCCTAAGGCGAAATAATTGGCTAACCAAGGCATATTGGTGGTTAGGGTTTCTTGTAATTGCCAGGGCGGATTAATAATAACCATGCCATTACCATTTAACTTGCTAGCGTCATTATCATCACGTTGCATGACTTCGGCAATTAATACTTTGCCAGGAGCTAATTTTTGTAATTGTTGGTGGAATGCGCGTACTGGTGGACGATGTTTGATCGGATACCAAATCGCATAAATACCTTGTTGGAAACGATGTAAAGCAATTTTAAGCGCTTCGGCAAGGTGTTTAAATTCATTATCGATTTCATAAGGGGGATCAATTAAAATTAAGCCACGCTTTTCTTTGAGTGGTAAAAATGCTTTCATCGCATGATAAGCGTCTTGTTCATGCAAAGCGATTTTTTTTTCGTAATCTAAATTTCGTTTTAGCCAACGATATGTTTCAGCATGTAATTCACAGGCTATTAAGCTATCTTGTTCACGTAAGAATTGTTGGATGATATAGGGAGAGCCAGGATAATAACGTAAGTTTTTTTCTTTCGCATGTGAAGTAGTTGAGCCAGGATGCTGGCAAGCATAAATTAAGTTTAAATAAGTTTGAAATGCAGCAGGGATGTTGTCGGCTTTAATTAATTTACCAATACCGCCTTCATATTCAAGTGTTCTTTGCGCGTTATCGCCCATTAAATCGTAAAATCCAGCACCGGCATGGGTATCTAATACACCAAATGGCGTAGTTTTTTGTTGGAGTTTTTCTAATAATAAAATCAATATCCAGTGTTTAAAGACATCGGCAAAACAGCCGGCATGGAAAGAGTGTTGATAATTCATGGTTTACTTGGTGGTTGGCAAAACATTTTAATTTGTTCTTGGGTTTTCTTAACTTCGGTAGCGCGTTGTTCATCATTAAAATAAATATATTCCCCTTTCGGCGTCACAGTATATACGCGGCGCCCCGTTTCTTGCAACAGACTTAAATTGGCTTTAGCTTGTTCACAGTAAGCTTCGTTTTGTTTTTGCATGGCAATAGCTTGCTTTTGTTCTTCGGCTGTTGAGGTAGTATTAAGTGATGTAGATGGGGTGCTGGTAGCAGTGGGTGGTTGTTCTGCTGGGCTAGTATTTGTTGTAGTTACGGGTGCGGTGGGGATTTCAACTATTTTGGCAGCTTGATTATTAGGGGCATCTGAATAATGGACAACACCATTAGCATCAGTCCATTTATAGACTTCGGCTGCAGTAGCGCCACAGGCGATTAAGACAGTAAGGATGATAAGAAATCGTTTTTTCATCAGTTTGGGTTCGCTAATAATGAAAGGGCATACCATTATTATAGCCTGGCCGGCTCTTATCCCCAACTCTAATAGCGGATCTTTCGTAGGGGCGTATTGCATACTGAGAAATCCCCTAGTGGATATCAAAATTTAACTCATTGATCTAGAAAGACCTCATTGCGAGGAGCTTGCGACGAAGCAATCCAAGCGGATACCCCTCACCCCAACCCTCTCCCGCAAGGGGAGAGGGAGCTTGAAATGAGTGGATTGCTTCGTCGCAAGCTCCTCGCAATGACGGCCTTCAATTTACTTTGTAAATTCAATTATTTTTGTGTTTTTCGCAGTCTCTACGAAAGATCGGTGCAGGAAAAAAGAAGGGCGTTTATAAAACGCCCTTACAGTGAATTAATACAAGAAACGTATTGCACTATACTTTACTCATCCCAATTCAATGTACCGCCAGCTTGATATTCAATCACGCGGGTTTCGAAGAAATTCTTTTCTTTCTTCAAGTCCATCATTTCACTCATCCATGGGAATGGATTTTCTGCGCCTGGATACTGTTCTTGTAAACCAATTTGTGCACAACGACGATTCGCAATAAATTGCAAATAATCTTTGAACATTGACGCATTCATACCCAAGATGCCGCGTGGCATGGTATCAATGGCATATTGATATTCCATTTCTACGCCTTGACGAATAATATTAATCGCTTCTTGCTGGAATTCTTTGGTCCATAAATGTGGATTTTCCAGTTTAATTTGGTTAATCACATCGATACCAAAATTCATATGCATAGATTCGTCACGTAAAATATACTGGAATTGTTCTGATGTTCCAGTCATTTTATTACGACGACCCATCGATAAAATTTGGGTAAAACCAACATAAAAGAAAATACCTTCAAACACCACGTAAAATGCAATTAAATCACGTAATAAGCGTTGATCGGTTTCAGGTGTTCCGGTTTGGAAGTTAGGATCACCCAAACTTTGGGTATATTGCAACGCCCATACTGCTTTACGTGATACAGCAGGAATTTCACGATACATATTAAATACTTCTGCTTGATCCAAGCCCAGGCTTTCAATAATGTATTGATATGCGTGTGTATGTAATGCTTCTTCAAATGCTTGTCGCAACAAATATTGACGGCATTCTGGATTAGTAATCAGACGATATACGGCTAATACTAAATTATTGGCAACCAATGAATCTGCGGTAGAGAAAAAGCCTAAATTACGCATAATAATTAAACGTTCATCAGCGGATAACCCATTAGGATCAAACCATAATGCAACGTCTGCCGCCATGTTAATTTCATTTGGCATCCAGTGGTTAGCACAAGCGGATAAGTATTTTTCCCACGCCCATTTATATTTAAATGGCACAAGTTGATTCAAGTCAGCGCGACAATTAATAATTTTTTTATCATCAACTTGTACGCGAGCTGCGCCCATTTCTAATGCTTCAAGACCCGTTGCACCGCCGTGAGCGGAAGCGTTTGCTTCTAAGTTTAATTCGTCTGCCATGGTGGTGACTCCTATTTAATTCAATGACAAGTTTGGTTCATCCGTGAACCCTGGTGAATAATATTCACCAGGGCAATGTATCTATTTATTGACATGCTTCACAATCAGGATCATTGATTGAACATGCTTTTGGTGCTGGGTCTTCCATTTTCACCGCGTTTAATGCGCCATCGTGAATGGTAGATTTCTCAGCATTGGTGGCACCCATACTACGTAAATAGTAGGTTGTCTTTAAGCCACGAATCCAAGCTAATCTATACAGGCTATCCAGTTTTTTACCAGATGGAGCAGCCATATATAAGTTGAGGGATTGTGATTGGTCAATCCATTTTTGACGACGTGATGCCGCTTCAATTAACCAGGTTGGTTCAACTTCAAACGCAGTCGCATAACGACGTTTTAAATCATCTGGTACGCGAGCGATAGGTTGCACGCTACCATCATAATATTTCAAGTCGTTGATCATGACAGCGTCCCACAAACCACGTTTCTTCAAATCTTCTACCAGGTATGGATTAATAACGGTAAATTCACCTGATAAATTCGATTTAACAAACAGATTTTGGTAGGTTGGTTCAATCGATTGACTTACGCCAACAATATTAGAAATCGTTGCAGTTGGTGCAATTGCCATGGTATTGGAGTTGCGCATACCAACGGTTTTTACACGTTCACGGAGTTTCTTCCAATCCAATGTTTGTGAACGATTTTGTTCCAAATATTTTTTACCACGAGCATTTTCTAACAAATCGATGGAGTCGAGTGGGAGAATACCTTTACTCCATAATGAGCCTTCATATGTCGCATACACGCCACGTTCTTCTGCTAAATTGGTTGATGCTTGAATTGCAAAGTAACTGACTAACTCCATACTGCGATCAGCAAATTCTACTGCTGCATCAGAAGAGTAATCGACACCTAATTTATACAATGCATCTTGGAAGCCCATAATACCAAGACCAACAGGACGATGTTTCAAGTTGGAGCGGCGTGCTTGTGGTACAGAGTAATAATTAATATCGATAACGTTATCTAACATGCGCATAGCAATGTTGATAGTACGTTCCAATTTGGCGCGATCAAATTCACCTTTCTCATTAATGTGGGCGGGCAAGTTGATGCTACCTAAATTACATACTGCAATTTCGTCAGCAGATGTATTTAATGTAATTTCAGTACACAGATTTGAACTGTGGACGACACCAGCATGTTGTTGTGGTGAACGAATATTACATGGATCTTTAAAGGTGACCCATGGGTGACCGGTTTCAAACAACATCCCTAACATACGACGCCATAATGAAACAGCTGGCATGGTTTCGGTATTATGCATTTCGCCACGACGCGCTTTTGCTTCATATTTGACGTAAACTTCTTCAAATGCCTTGCCATATAAATCATGTAATTCAGGTGCTTCATCAGGTGAAAATAAAGTCCATTCACCTTCTTCAATCACACGTTTCATGAATAAATCGGGGATCCAGTTTGCCGTATTCATGTCATGGGTACGGCGACGTTCATCACCGGTATTTTTACGTAATTCCAAAAATTCTTTAATACTGCGATGGAAGGTTTCCATATAACCACAAACGGCACCTTTACGTTTACCGCCTTGGTTTACTGCAACAGCCGTTGCATTAGCTACCACCATAAATGGAATGGGACCTAATGACTTACCATTGGTACCTTTAATTTTGGCACCCATGGCACGTACAGGTGTCCAGTCATTGCCAAGACCGCCAGCATATTTGGAGAGGAGCGCATTATCTTTAATAGCACCGTAAATACCATCCAAATCATCTGGAATGGTTGTTAAGTAACAACTAGATAATTGGGGACGTAATGTACCAGAGTTAAATAAGGTTGGCGTTGAGCTCATGTAATCGAAAGATGACAATAAATTATAAAACTCAATAGCACGATTCTCACGATCTTTCTCTTGAATAGCCAGACCCATTGCCACGCGCATTAAAAATGCTTGTGGTAACTCAAAGCGATGACCATCGCAGTGAATGAAGTAACGATCATATAATGTTTGCAAGCCAAGATAAGTAAATTGATTATCACGTTCTGGCTGTAAGGCAGCAGTAATTTTAGCGAGATCAAAGTTTAATAACTCAGGAGATAATAATTCTTCTTTAATTCCACGATGTAAATATTCTTTGAAATAAACAGGATAAAGATCAGCCATTTCAGCTGTTGTTGCTTGACCTTGCATACCTAAGAACATTAATGCTTCACTGCGTAATTCATCTAACAATATGCGTGCTGCAACATAAGTGTAATTAGGCTCGCGTTCGATCAGCGTACGTGCCGATAAAACTAAAGCTTTTTGCAAATCTTTCATGCTTAAGCCATCAAACAAATTACGTTTAACGTCTTTAATGATTTCTTCGGCATCTACGTCAGCTAAACCATGGCATGCATCAACAATAATTTTGCGCACACGACCCATATCTAATGGAACGCGCAAACCATCACTTAATGTGATATGCAGTAATAATTGTTCATCTTCAGCAATAGCTAATTTGGTTTGTGCTTCACGCGCTTTGCGGCGTTCTTCACGATATAATACATAAGCACGAGCAACTTTTTGTTCGCCCGAGCGCATAAGCGATAATTCAACTTGATCTTGGATATCTTCAATGTGGATGGTGCCGCCTGTTGGCATACGCTTCTTAAAGGTTTGGTTGATTTTTGTGGTTAATTGATCGACGGTTTCATGGACACGAGTAGAAGAAGTCGCACTATCTCCCTCAGCCGCTATGAAAGCGTTAGTAATGGCTTTTTTAATCTTATGGTCAGTGTAGTTGTCGACGGTACCGTTTCGTTTGATGACTTTTAAGTTTCCAGGCGCTGTGGCTGTCACGGGAACATAGTTAAATAGGGCGTCATTTAGGGTAGATTTATCGTCAGAAATAGTCATAAATTCAAGCTCCATGGCTCCTCCAAATTCCGTTAAAATTATTATTATTTTTAGAGATTTCCATTCAACTAGCTGTGAGGGCGTATACCCAATATATAGTTGTTTTGAAAACAGAGCGCAACAACATAATG
>JAGVJQ010000005.1 GCA_020051015.1 Gammaproteobacteria bacterium | reverse complement strand
TAGCTTCTTGGTATGCTTTAACTTTTTGGAGGTTTTTCATGTTACTCAATGTATCTCGCTAAAATTTCGATTATAATCAGATGAACGTATTTTCACAAGTGTTCATTCAACAACCGCTCTAAAGAAATCATGAGACTCAAATATGAAGATAAAGCTATTAGATCAGACGGATTGGCAAGCTTGGAGCAGCTGCTTTTTACCAAAAGCATGGGTTTATAATTTATGGAACTGAATCTAATTCTCTAAAATTGACAATAAATTTTATGATGAGCATTTGATGGTGAAGTGGCTGCACTAAATTAGGCACGCAAAGGCACGTGATTATGTGTTCGGTTTAGTGTAGCCAGTTCAGCGACTATTTAACTCCAACCACACTCTTAAATTCCTAAAAAATCGGCCTTGTCCTAACAATTGCTGAGCTGAATGTTCTTCAACACTGGTGAGCAATCGATATTCTGTTAATGCTCGGTGAATGGGCCAGCACTGCTGCATAATCGACATAATTGCTATTAGCTGATTTTGCGATGCATAGCTTAACCAAGGTTGAAATGCTTGTTCTTGTAACCGCTGATAGGTGTCATCATGCAAGGTATTATTTTCTTTGATGTGATGCAAGATATTGGATAATGAGAAAAAAGGATGAGTTACTGCAACTTCACCGAGATCAACCATAGTGACTTTTTTTGTTTTTGGTTCAATCAATAAATTATTATCATGAAAATCATTATGGCTGAAGGTGTCGGGGATCGGGTATTGAGATAATTGGTTACATAAAAGAGTTAATTTAGGTGTTAGCTTGGATAATTGTTCTATCTCTTTATCTGTTAAACCATCTGCGATTAATAAATCTTTTTCATTTATCAGCGCTTCATAGCAATTCGGAATATTTGAAACTCTCCAATCGGAAGCACGTAACTGAAGTAAATGCTCTAAGTGAGGAATACTCCTTTGTTGTACCACAATATAATCATGAATCGCTGTGTGGATGGCGATGGAAGATTTATTTATCATTGCGATATCCTCCATCGCCGTTATTTAATTTAGTGAGAAAAGAAACCTTAGCTTGCATATACCTATCGTACAGTCAATGTATAAGTATCGTCTCTGTCCTTACTTTTATTATGGTGCAGCCCATTATCCGGATTACTGGAACTATCAAATTTGGGACTGACATCACAACGAGAGTTGTCCATGTTTAGAAGAAAGCGGTCATGTTAAGATGTATTATTTTTTGCGGTTAATTTACCTAAGAAAATTTTATTTGTTAGGGGGCAATAAAAATATTGGAAGTTTGTTTGACTTTCCTATACAATGGCGCCTCTTTAAAAAACAGATATAATTTGAGGTAGTATTTTATGGCAAGTGAAAACTCACGTAATTTTTCGTCCGCAAGCAGTTCAATTGATCTCGAAGATCGAGCGCTTGCTTTGGTTGAGTTAAAGAAACTTTCAAAAATTAAAAGATATAGATTTCTCCAGGAATATTATCCGGAAAGCTCCTCTCAAGCATTAAGCAATGGGGGTAGTCTTTCTTTCTTCCAATTTTTTGCTTTATATCAGGCAGGATTTTGGGCTATATCTACGCTTATGGGGAAATTGCGAGAGGACTATCATGTTAGCGAAAGGCTTGAGTTAACACGTCTTATTATTCGTGCAGGTGTTAATGTTAATCAATTGAGTCCAGAAGGGGAACCACTTTTTTTTGAAGCTATTAGCTGTGATGACAGAGGGCTATTGATGAAAGCTTTTTTAGAGGGGGGAGCGGACTTCAACAGAGTAGACCGACATGGCCAGACCATCCTTATACTGGCTGCTCAGTCTGATGCTAAATATGCAACACTAAAAGTCTTGAAAGAGAGCGGGGTGTCACTTGAAGCGGCTGACCCAAATGGGCAAACTGCTTTATATTTTGCTGCACAACTAGGTCATCTTGTATCACTTAGAGTTTTATTAGAGGCTGGTGCCAATAAAGAGGTTACTCAAAGAGACGGTATGACTCCATTATCAATCGCCGCTAAAGAGGGGCAATTAACTGCTGTTAGGCTGTTATTACAACATGGCGCAAATCCTAATTGTTGTGACAACCATGGTATGACGCCTCTTTGGCATGCAATCTCTCTCTTTCAAAGTACTGAACATGAAAGACTTTATCGTATGAGGTTTATGCAAAGGCCTAAGTCCCCTGTTAAAGAAACAATTCAAATTATAGGATTCTTACTTGATGCTGGAGCTTCCGTAGATCATCAGGTTAGCGGTAAGACTATTTTACAACATGCAAAAGATAATGGGGCGCCGGAATCTATTATTGCTCGTTTAGAGCAAGCATCCTTTGCGAATGAATCTTCCTCTTCTTCATCCTCCATGGATCAGCCATCTCCCTTAGTTGATGATGCTGGTTCAGTTTGCGTTGATGACGAATCGGAGTTTGTTCCTCATACTCATCGAATGCAATTCTAGCGCGAGAGTTTGCCATACGATTAACACTGAAAGGCAAAATTTGCCTTTCAGTGCGTATTTCGCACTAAATTTCATGGTCATCTAGCTCTACAATACCGGTATGAACATCATAAAAACCACCCACTAATAATACTTTTTGTTCGCTAATTAACGTATTTAAAATACTACTATGGTCATATAACCATTTCTTTGTAAGCTGAACATTTGTGCGGGCAACATTCGTTACAAAAGTATCACTTTGCATGTCTACAGGTTGGTATTGCTTCTCGAGCTCCAATTCGATCGCTGGCTTTATTTTATCAAGCAATTGTGTGACATGACCTAGCTGTACGTGATCGCAAGCCGCTTTTACGGCACCACAACTTTTATGTCCCAAGACAAGGATTAATTTCGCTCCTGCCTCATGGCATGCAAACTCAATACTACCAATCACATCATCATTGGCAATGTTACCTGCAATACGTACTACAAATAAATCTCCTAGACTTAAATCAAAAATCACTTCTACAGGTACCCGAGAATCAATACAACTTAAGACTACAGCTATCGGATGCTGTGATTGAGCAGTTACTGTAATTTGCTGACGGTAGTTCTTGTGGATAGGTGTATTATTGATAAATCGTTGATTACCTTCCTGTAAAATTTTCAAAATCATCTGTGGCGTTAAACTTGATTGTACATCGTAAGTGGTTGCGTTAATAAAACTCAGATTTCTATCAACATTATAATGATTTTTAAACCCTTCTAAATTAATTAAAATATTTTTCTCAACACCTAAAGATTGCTTAAAATCCTTAACAATTTCCAAAATATCTTCGTCAATATAGTCAGATAACTGAGCATCAACGATTACCTTTGAATTTCTAGGAAATCGATTCATTCTCTCGATCATCGCCGCGCGGTTTAAAAAAGTTGCCTGCTGTGGCAATACTAATCGAAAAATATCACCGGAAGGATATTTCTCATTCACAACAGTAAAACCATTTTTGCTATGATTTTTAAGAATAAAAAATATACTAACTATTAATCCAATAACGATACCCAGTAATAAGTTAGTAAAAACAATCGCTAATATTGTAATAATGAATGGCGCAAAATAATAAGCACCTTCTTCATACACTTCTTTAAGTAACTTAACACTCGCAAGCTTATAACCCGTATAAATTAACACGGAAGCAAGCGCTGAAATTGGAATGTAGTTAAGCCATTTTGCAAACAAAGATAATGAAAAAAATAAGAAAATCCCGTGCAAAATAGTAGATAATTTAGTTTTAGCACCCGCATTAATATTAACAGAAGAACGAGCAATCACTGATGTAATTGGTAACCCACCTACAAATCCAGAAATCATATTTCCAACACCTTGAGCGATCAATTCTTTGTCCCTGGAGCAATAACGATGGCGTTTATCGATTTTCTCAATTGCTTCTAAATTTAATAGTGTTTCTAAAGAAGCAACCATTGCTATCATCAGCGCATACCAATACACTGAGAAGTTAGTCAATGCGCTAAAATCAGGATGTTTAAATTGTGAAAATAGCGTCAATAAATCCTCATTAACGGGAATATTGACTAAATGCGCTGACTCTAATGAAAATGCTGGCAAGAAGCATTGGTATCCAAAATTCATTAATATGGCAACAACCACTACAACAAAAGCTGCGGGAATTACCTTGAAAAACCGGACTGTTACTTTATGCCACATGAACAATATAAAGAGTGAAACTAAAGAAATAAAGGTTGCTCCAAAATGAAAATATTGTACAAGCTCTAATAACGGTTTTAAACTAAGCGTCTCTTGTGTTTCACGCAGAGCAATTTGCATCATATCATCCGTAGCAAAATATCCAAATGCCATTGGCAATTCTTTAATTATAATTAAGATACCAATGGCTGCCAATAATCCTTTAACGACTGTTGCTGGTACATAGTTAGCAATAAAACCTGAACGTAATATACCGCCTAAAAATTGCAGACCTCCTGCAAATATTAACGCTAAAAGAAACGTTTCATAACTGCCTAATTGATTAATCGCAGCAATGACCAAGGCTACCATCCCAGCAGCAGGCCCACTTACACTCACTCGCGAATCGCTCAAAAATCCAACGATAATACCACCGATGGCACCGGTTAAAATCCCTACTGATAAAGGAACATTCGTTGCTAAAGCGATACCTAGGCAAAGAGGTATCGCGACTAAAAAAACTACGAGGCTCGCTAAAAAATCTTTTCGAATAGAGTCTATTTTAAACATCCCTTTTTTCCTCACTGCATATATTGTATTCTTTCAAACTTGCTTATGATTTTATACCAGAATAAAAATGAACTGGCTACCCTGAACAGGGCACTATCTTACTCTGGGATGGCCAAACAATTGGACGCTTACGCTTTTTCGGCAATAGTATCGCTAGCGCTTATCTTGATCTGCCAGATTCTAATTTAACCCCGCATCATTACCAGACCAATGATTTAGCAGCAATAAACCCTAGTGGTTATATTACACTTTTTGGACGTACTAAAAAGTTGATAAGCCTGGCCGGTGTAGAAACCCTAATAAATCCTGTAATAATAGAACGAGTAATTAATCAGTCCTGTCAGCAAAAGTCTCTTGTTTTTGAATATAACAATATGCTACACGCAGCAATTAGGTTAAGAGATAAGTCACTTTAGCAAAGAGTGATAAGCTCGATAAAAAACAATGAAGATTTATCTTTAATTACAACCATAAGTTTTTGGGATTCTTTCCCTTTGCTATTAGGCGGAAAAATTAATCGAAAACTTATTGAAAATGCGGTAAAAACTAGTGAGATTCCAACGAGAGATATTAATGAATTCGAAGAACTTGCTTTACCGAATCGATGTTGCCAAATTTTATAGGTTATATCGTCGATTATAACTGACACCTAAGAAACAAGGTTCTGAAGTAAGAGAAGTATGAAGCTGCGTTGATTGGTAAGATATCGATGCTAGCAACGGTAAGGTGTAGGATACCGAAAATATTTTCCTTTAAAATTGAAGTCCTCAGAGATCATGATGATACCATCAGTATCCGCAACTATGGGTGTATAAGATAGATCAACATACTTATCTGGGCAAAATTGTAAGACGATTTTATCGTAATTTTCAGGGATAAGCTTAATAATATCACTAAGTTGATATTGCTTTTTAGCAAGAATGTCTTTTATGTAGAGGTCGTTGTTAGTTATTTCGTAAATAATGAGAGTATTAAGTGTGCTTGAGAAACATAGTTTATTATTCAAGTTATTTAAAATGAAAAGAGCTGTTTCGTTGATAAGACTCATTTGATTTGATATGACTACATGATCATGCAATAAAGTCTGAATGATTTTTAAATCATCCGAACTATCTAATGATAATACTCTTAAGTCAGAGACCGTTTTAGTTATATCACATGCGGTTATAATGAAATCGTATTCAGGTAAAACAGTAAAATTGAATGGTTCATATAAATTTGGATTGTCTGTAAATAATAAAGAAGCATCAAAATTATTTTCAATATACTTAAGCGCTTCTTGCATCAGCTGTTTGAATAACCCTTTACCACGAAAGGACTCTTTTACGCAAACACCGTGTATTGCCGCAACATGACGTATTTTCCCATTGAGCATGATTTCTAATGGAGTAACACCTAAATGAGCAATTACTTCTCCATTTTTCTCAACAATAAACGGTGAGGATATCTTATCCCAACATGCATTGTACTTCATGCCTGATATTGCCATATTCTTGGTGCCAGGGAATATGCTATCTATCAAATTGATACAGCGAAGAAAAAGGGTAGGGTCATTACTATAGTTAGCCAACATTATTCATTCCTTCTAGACGTGACTTGAGCATTATTATCGATTTTTTATCTCCTGCACAGCACCCCAACGATCTTCTTATTTAAATCTGTTGATTCATGCAAAAATATAGCGCAAACTTCACTTAATTGAGGTAATTTGGAATTTTTGGTAATGACATAAAGTCTTGTGGATCATGTTGTATAACTAACCGACCATTAGTTTTTTTCAAAGTGCTACTAACATGCGCCATTGACGTCAATGTGTCTTCACGGTTTGTATTGAAAATAGGCATCTGTTGGTGCAAGTAACTTAACCGTGTATGATACAAGTCGCCTGATAAAATAACAGTACCCGTATGTAACAGCGTTAATTGCAATGATTCATGTCCTGGCGTATGCCCAGGTGTGTTAATAATCTTGACTGTTCCATCGTGAAAAACATCATAATCCCCTATGATAAAAATTTTTTTACTACGTTCTAGTAGCTTAATGATGCTAGGATCAATAGCAGAAGAGAGTGGCTTTTTTTGAATAAATTGATATTCTGCACTTTGCAAAATCCTTTAAGAGAGATCAAGCTTAACTGCCGTACCATAAGCCAATACTTCAGAGCTTGTATTACCCACTTCTGTGGTTATCAATCGAATACACACCACTGCATCAGCCCCTAATTCAAGAGCATGTGCTTTTAAACGGTCGAGAGCCTGCTCACGTGACTCTGCTACGGCCTTCGTTAATTCAGGTAATTCGCCACCAAAAATTGTTCGAATACCGGCAAGCATATTGTTGGCAACATTACGGCTTCTTACAGTGTTACCGCGGACAAGCCCTAATGTTTTAATAATTTTGTATTCTGCTAAATTATCCTGCGTTGTTAACAATATTTCTTTCATAGTTCACCTCACTGATCAATATGTTTAGAATAAAATTCGCTCTCTTTATTATTTTTTTGTTCGCGATACACTAAAAGGCGAATGATT
>JAGVJQ010000135.1 GCA_020051015.1 Gammaproteobacteria bacterium | reverse complement strand
TGATTTTCGAGTACCGCAGCGCAGCATACATAGTAGTATTTGAGCAGCGGAACACAGAAAATCGAGGCTTTGTGCCCAGCATAGTAGAATTGTAAACAGGCCCCATTGTTTCACATTGAAACGAATTCATTATGGATTGACAAAACCTGGGATAGCAACTAACTCATTATTTTTAAAAATAAGCGGAATCCGTTGACGTTGCCATGGCGGAATTCCCCATTCCTGCATCAAGTTTTTTAATGAATGATGATATTGACGTCCAATCAAACGTATTGTTTCACTGCCGTGGCGGAAGGTAACGGTTAATAATTGCCCATCGGCTAATTTTTGATAATCTGCAGCACGTAATATCCCTAGCTTTGCCGGTAAATCTAAATCCTGTGTCACATCCCATTCATAGCGCCAAGATGGATCATGAGGAACCAATGGTAACATGGCATAAAGTTGATGGCGAAAACGCCGTACTTCTGCTCCAGGCCAGGTGACACAAGGCATGGTATCATAACGACTATTAATTACCGTTTTCACGATAGTTTGTAATTTCACTGTTGATGGCAACGGTAAACCGCATACGGTTAACCAATAACGCAATACATTATTCAATCTTGCTGTAGATAACGTCGTTAATGATTCAATATTTAAGATTGATGTTTCCTCGTGCATTGCTTTTGCCATATCAGTGGCGGCAATTTCTAATAATAACTCTTCAGCCTCAGCACAATGACGAGCACTGCGGCTCAAACAAGTCACTGTGGCTGGCCAACGAGCTTCTAATAGAGGCATGACTTGATGTCGTAAATAATTCCGATCAAATTCGAAACTCAAGTTACTTTCATCATCAACCCAAGTTAATTGATGTTGGTGCGCATATTGCTCTAACTCTTTACGCGTAATTTGCAAAAATGGACGCACTAACCAACCACTTTGAAATTGAGCGAGTGCTGGCATCGATGCTAATCCCCGCAAACCTGAACCACGTAATAATTGTAGTAATAATGTCTCCGCTTGATCATTAGCATGGTGGGCTAAAACAAAAGCAATATCAGATTTGATATATTTGCTAAATGCATCATAACGAGCTCGTCGTGCGGCAGCTTCAGGACTTTCACCACCATGAGGTTTAGCATTCACATAGACCACCTCTAACGACAGTGATAATGCTTCTGTAAATTGACGGCAATGATTTACCCACCTATCAGCATGAGGACTGAGCCCATGGTGAACATGGAGTGGTTTTAAAGTTAACTCAGGAATGATTGACTGCGCAGACAAGGCATGTAACAAAACTGTTGAATCCAAACCACCACTAAAAGCAACATAAAGTTGCTTTATAGCAGGCGGTAATTGCTCTAATGCTTGCTGCAGGGCCTTGTTAACGCCCATACGACATTAACCGTTGGTAACGGCGCGCTAATAATTTGTCCATTGGCATAGCTTGCAACATTTGCAACTTTTCATTCAATACTTGCTTCAAACTGATGGCCATCGCATTAATATCTCGATGAGCGCCACCAAGTGGCTCTGGAATAACATCATCGATTAAGCCTAATTGTTTGAGTCGCTCAGCATTTAGCCCCATTGCTTCAGCAGCCTCTGACGCTTTATCTGCACTCTTCCATAGAATAGAAGCACAACCTTCAGGGGAAATCACTGAATAAATGCTATATTGCAGCATGGATACATAATCACCCACACCAATAGCTAATGCGCCACCTGAACCACCTTCACCAATAACTGTACATATAATAGGCGTTTTTAAATGCGACATAACAAATAAATTACGTGCAATAGCTTCACTTTGATTACGCTCTTCTGCACCAATACCGGGATATGCACCTGCAGTATCAATAAAAGTTAAAATTGGCATATTAAATTTTTCAGCCATTTCCATCAAGCGTAAAGCTTTGCGGTACCCTTCAGGATTGGCCATACCAAAATTGCGTATAACTTTTTCTTTCGTTTTACGGCCCTTTTCTTGACCAAGAATCATCACCGGTTTACCATCCAAACGAGCAATACCGCCAATCATGGCTTTATCGTCCGCATAGTGGCGATCACCATGCAATTCATCAAATTCATCAAAAATGAGTGGAATATAATCTAAAGTATGAGGTCTATCCGGATGCCTCGCCATTTGAGTAATATCCCATGGCTGTAGATTTCCACATATTTTTTCTGTTAATTCGCGGCTTTTTTGTTCCAACCGTTTAATTTCCTCTGATAAGTCTGTTCCTACACCTACCATACGTAACTCTTCAATTTTAGCTTGTAATTCAGCAATTGGGCGTTCAAATTCAAGAAAATTTTGTGTCATGATAATTAATATTGTCCTAGGTTGCTCTGCCGGTGTTTTTAGGTAAGAATATACAGGGTCTGCTTATAATTCAACTATGCTGGACAGACCCTGATCAATTAACTTTAGATTCTAAATGCAGGAGCAGGATGATGCAAGAGGCGACCACAACAAATGAAGAAATACCATTAGTCCCATTAAAAATAAAGTTACTTGACCTGCTGATTCTGGTTGGTGGATTGTCACTCATTACAATTTTATTTGGCTATCTACGGCCATTAGCTAGACCTGATGCATTAGCATTTGTAGAAATAGCTCGCGAAATGTTAACAAACCATCATTGGGTGACGCCAACTTTAAATAATGTTGTTCAACTTGATTATCCCCCCTTATTTTATTGGTTGACCGCATTAAGCTTCAAAGTATTTGGATATACCCTTTTTGCGGCTCGCTTTTGGCCTGCAATATTTGGCATTATCGGAGCCATCACATTGTATTTATTTGGTTGCTGGTTTGCCGGTCGACGAATGGGTTGGTTATGCGCTCTCGTAGCTTCTAGTAGTATGTTATATCTGACATTACTAACAGCTAGTGCACCCTATATTATTGGTAGCGTATTACTGACAGTAAGTTTATGTAGTATTTTTGTTGCGGCGCTTTCCAATTCTGAAACCCAACGCACTTGGTTGGTTGTTTTATTTTGGGTAGCTAATGCTGCAAACTGTTTGCTTCTGGGTATTGCGGGAGTAGTCTTACCATTGCTCATAGTAATCAGCTATTCCCTGATGATGAATTATCAATTTGAACTAAAAGCGCTAATTTCACCCAAGGGAATTTTTATTTTCTTGCTGGCTACCTTGCCTTGGTTTTTTCTAGCTCAAAAACAAAACCCACATTTTCTTAGTTTCTTTTTCTTTGAATCAGTCCGTTTAAATTATATAGCACATTTTCATGCACCATTAGAAAAATTATTATGGGTTGTCTTAGGTGCATTTGCTGCCTTAAGTCCCTGGGCTATATTAATTAATTTAGGTTATTGGGCATGTGCCCCCATATCGTGGGCCACTCGTTTTGCGCGACCACTCGGTATATTTATTTTAGTTTGGTTAATATTTACTGCTATCTACCTTATTGGTATCGCTCCGGTTGGGGTTGGTAGTTTTCTATGGATTTCGTTACTTACCCCTGCATTAAGTCTTGCAATAGCAAAAGCATTAAACAGATGGTGGGATGTAACCGATAATGCCCTTTTTAAAGCATCACGTGGATTATTAGTTATTGTCATCGTTTTGTTAACTGCATTTTTCTGTTTAATATCTAAATATACGTTCAATCTCAATGTTGGATTCGTTACATCACACGCTACTGAAACTTTATTATGGGTTATTTATGGTTTATTTCTCATCGGAAGTATTGCTACTTATTTTGCCCTCAAACGTAATGATGGCTTAAAAGTTACTGCGCTAGTACTTATTGTTACCGGATTCGTTACCACGATTGTTTTCATCTCAGCGCTACCCAGAATGCGCCAAGATTCAATGCAACCAATTACGCAATATATCAGTACGCATCAACAGGCCGGTGATGTCATTGCCACCTATAAGCAATATTACCCTGAGGTGAGTTTTGCTCTACAAAAAACACCTATTGTTGTGATTGGTTGGACTGATATGCCCACTTATGGCGCGTTGTATCAAAATACCCAAAATTGGGTTGTGGGTTTACCTTTCTTTTGGGAAACGATGCAACATAATGGTCGCAAGGTATTTTTTATTGCACCTAAATCAACATTACCCGAATTACAAGATGTCATTATGCAAAATCATTTGAAGCAAGTAGTTGAGACAGGTCAAGTAGTGTTATTTACTTATTAAAATTGATGGTGGATTATACTTGCTCCACTCTCATTACCGAGGAAGTTTAGGGGCGTATTGTATACGCCCAACTTCTTAATTGAAAACAGGAATTAAAAATCACATGAAACCATTGCATTATCAACGTGGCTTCGGTAATCATTTTGCAACTGAAGCACAAGCGGGTGCACTACCTCAAGGTCAAAATAGTCCACAAGAAGTAGCATTTGGACTTTATGCAGAACAATTATCCGGCAGCGCGTTTACTGCACCTCGTAAACAAAATTTCCGTAGTTGGTTATATCGTATTCGTCCTTCAGTTTTGCATCATACTTTTTTTCCTTATCCCGCGGATAACTGGATCAGTAGTACAGAACAATTAGCCCCTGCAAACCCAACACAAATGCGCTGGGATCCATTACCTTATCCAGATAAACAGGTTGATTTTATTGATGGAATGATAACGTATGCGTGTCATGGTGATTTACGCCAACATACAGGTGCTGGCGCAATGTTATATGCCATCAATCACTCCATGACAAATCGCTTTTTTTATAATACTGATGGTGAGTTGTTAATTGTTCCACAAGAAGGTTCATTGCATTTGCGTACTGAGTTAGGATTGCTTGATATTGCGCCTGGCGAAATCGCAGTGATTCCCCGCGGTATTAAATTTCAAGTACGATTACATGGTGAGCGTGCCCGTGGTTATGTTTGTGAAAACTATGGTCATCCATTTCAATTACCTGACTTAGGTCCTATTGGCGCTAATGGCTTGGCAAATCCTCGCGACTTTCTCACACCAGTCGCATGCTTCGAAGATGTTGATGCTGAGTTTACTTTATTAACTAAATTTCAAGGTAAATTTTGGCAGGCAAAAATATTACATTCGCCACTCAATGTGGTTGCATGGCATGGTAATTACGTACCTTACAAATATGATTTATCGCTTTTCAATACCATTAATACTGTTAGTTTTGATCATCCCGATCCATCTATTTTCACTGTATTAACATCGCCAACAACGGTGCCTGGTACGGCAAATATCGATTTTGTCATATTCCCACCACGTTGGATGGTAGCAGAACATACCTTTCGTCCACCCTATTTTCATCGTAATATCATGAGTGAATTTATGGGATTAATTCATGGTCAATATGATGCTAAAGAAACGGGTTTTGTACCTGGTGGTGCAAGCTTACATAATTCCATGACTGCTCATGGCCCCGATAATCAAGCATTTAAACAAGCTAGCAAGGCAGAGCTAAAACCAACCTATTACAAAGATACTCTCGCGTTCATGTTCGAAAGTTATTATGTTTGGCAGCAAACTGAATTTGCATTAAATACACCTATTTTGCAGCAAGATTATCTCGATTGCTGGCAAAGCTTAGAAAAACATTTTAAACCTTAAACACCATCCAACGTGTAGGGGCGTATTGCATACTGAGTAATCCTCTGGTTTATTTTGCACAGTGCACCATAACACGTTGATTTCAAAAAGCTCCCCTCGCCCCGCAGCTACACGCTCATAATTCCCGTATCACTTCTGTTGAAGCTGTGAGGGAGGGGGGCGGGGGAGAGGGGCATCTCACCAGCTTGCACAAATCTAGATAAATCCACTTCTCCATCTGGTATTGAGCACTTCATTTCATTCGAAAAATGCATAGATCGTGTTAAAAACCAGCCCGACAGCCCCCCTCTCCCCCAACCCCTCCCCCGCACTTCGTGGGGGGAGGGGAGCATATTGTGCAATTTTGTATGTTCAGCACTTTATTAATTGTACAAAAATTCGCGAGGATCTCTCAATATTGCATACGCCCCTACGAAAGATTTTTAGGTGCTATTTTGGGTCAAAAAGTGACATTTATTGTCACTTTTTAAATCTTTTTTTATGAAAAATAATCAATAATATTTTTTCCTTGTATTATCAACCCGTTATATTATACTGGTGAAACAAGTAAGGATATGAAAGCTGGCATGATTTTTGCTTGATCATCTAGTAACCAACTTGCATTAGACTTCTTGTAAAACTCGCTAATGTGTCTCAAGTGCAAGGTGTGCCGAAGCAACACAACCATTGATTACACATAGTAGAGTTTTGCAAGAAGTCTGCATCAAATGTCGACTTTTTAAGGGAGTACTACTATGAAATCCACAACCACCAATCAAAAAGGTTTTACCTTGATTGAATTAATGATTACCATTGCAATTGTCGGTATTTTAGCTGCGATTGCAATTCCTTCT